>PMUN01000485.1 GCA_003166875.1 Bryobacterales bacterium
GCTAAAGCCAATTGCGCACCCTCGTGCCGCAGCAGCCACTGCTTACGTTCCAGGCCACCGCCGTAGCCGGTCAATGTTGTAGTTCCGACCACCCGATGACACGGCACAATCAGCGACACTGGGTTCAGCGCGTTCGCATGCCCCACCGCGCGCGATGCTAGCGGGTTTCCGAGAATCTTGGCGAGTTGCCCGTAGGTGCGAGTCTCACCCGCCGGTATTGTGCGCAGTTCCTTCCAGACCCGCTGTTGAAACGGAGCTCCGCCCAGGCTCACTTCCACTGAATCAAAGACGTGTAAATCACCGCCGAAGTATTTCCTCAAGACAGACTTCAGCCCATGTGGGTCGCTGCCATGCCTCAATTCGAAAGCTCCAAAGCGGCGCTCAAAAATCGCGCCCCAGCGCTTTTCGTAACCCTCGAAGCCGAGCCCGCAAACGCCGTCGTCATTGGATGCGAATACAACGCGGCCGATGGGTGACTCAAACTCGTCGTAATCGAGCAGCATGGTTTCTACTCCTTGTCCCGCAAAGTTTCCCACAGGTACATGGCCGCATACGAACGCCAGGGGCGCCAAGCTTCGGCGATTTCCGCCAGCCGGTGTTGCGATGATAATCCCGCGGCCTTGAGCAAGCCAAGATCGGAGGCCGGAAACGCATCTGGATCGCCCAATGCACGCATGGCGATATAATTTGCCGTCCACGGCCCTATACCGCGCAGTTCACACATCCGGCCTATCATCTCTTCACTCGATACGGCGCCATCGAATCGGATGTGCCCGTCCGCCACTGCTCGCGCAAAACCACGAATCGACTCCGCGCGCGCTTTCGGGATCCCGATTACGGTTAGATTCGCTTCGGCCAATATTTCCGCCTTGGGCGGCCCGAAGCGCTGTACTAACCGGCCGGCGAGTGTCGTCGCGCCTTTCACTGTTACTTGTTGTCCCAGCATTGCGCGAACGGCAAGTTCAAATCCATCCCAACAGCCGGGCACGCGTAGCCCCGGATGCCGCTTGACCACCGTCTTCAACGGCGAAGATTTCCCCAAATGCGCTGCGATCTCGTAGGTATTGGCGCGCAGATCGAAGAGTGATCGAATCTGCTCCGCGGTCGAGCGCAGGGTCTTCACGTTGTCAGGCGTGATGCGCGCAACCAACCAATTCTTCGCGGAGCACTGCGTTATTTCCACACCGTCACGCCGATATGAATTCGCCTCCACTTTTTCGAGGCCGGGAATCGCGCGCGGCCCGATGAACCCGAGGAACGCGTTCCAATCGTAAGGAGGGCGGTAATGCAGCTTCAGTTCGATGGGGGATTCGGCTGGCGTATCCGGCGGGGCGATCCGGCGCAGTTCCTTGGGGTTTCTTCGATAGGCGCCGCGAAGCGCCTCGTTGAAACGCCGCAGGCTTGAGAATCCGGACGCGAAGGCGATCTGGGAAAAGGGCAAGTTCGTTTCCGTGATGAGCCTTTTCGCAAAAAGAACACGGCGCGTTTGCGCCACTACTACGGGAGGAACGCCGACGTGCTCCAGAAACAGCCGCCGCAGATGGCGATCGGTGAGGCCTAGCCGCTCCGCCAAATTCGCGGTCGAACCCTGGTCGAGCGCGCCGTCCTCAATCAAACGCAAAGCACGATTTGCGGTTGTGGACGTTCCTGCCCAGACCGGAAGCTCCGGCGATACCTCAGGCCGGCACCGCAAGCATGGCCGATAACCCGCCGCAAGCGCAGCCGCGGCGTTCGGAAAATACTCGACATTCCGGCGCAAGGGAATCCGGGCCGGACAAATGGGACGGCAGAAAACGCGCGTGGACCGCACGGCGGTAAAGAACAGCCCATCGAATCGGGCGTCGCGTGCGCACCCGGCGCGATAACAAGCATCCGCGTCCATAAGGCGAGTATGGCGGATCGTGTCCGGATATACCAGCGGTTTTCGGACATGGTTGCTTTTCAGTGAGACCGGGTACACCGGGTGGACGATATCGAGGGTTCACTTCCGACCAAGCTGGTTATCCTGTTGCCAGTGCTGCAGCCGTCGGGAAAAAAATGGGGGCCGCGTGGAATACGCGCCAACGCCGGCGACGACTTTGGCACGCACTTAATGAACTTACTTCAGACAGAGATGTTTTTAGGCCGAAATAACCCAACAACCTCGCGGCGCTGGAAGCATGTTTCGGCTTTCCGCGTCAATTGGCGGGATGCATCGTGGCGACTGCTACCGGCGCATCGTCTTTGGGCATTACGATCCAGCACACGATGTAGGCGATAACTCCACAGAACGGGACCGGCAGAACCGTTAGCACCAGCCAGAGGATTCGCACCAGCGTAACGTCCAAGCCGAAGTAGCGCGCAAAGCCGGCGCAAACTCCGCCGAGCTTGGCCTCATGCATGGGCCGCGACAGCCGGTCCACTCTGGGTGTTGGAGCCGACGAGCCTCGGCCAGTGGGGTTTCCACAATCGCAACAGAACTTGTCGCGTTCTTTTAGCTCGATACCACACTTGGTGCAGAACATTGCATCACCTCGTCCATCATCATAAACGCATTAAGTAGGAGATTTGTTCCATGACTCGTGGGACAAGCCTCCGGCTTGTCCAGCTTGGCAAGCCGGAGGCTTGCCCTACGTTCATCCCTTCGAGATCTTGCCTAGAATGACTGGTTTCCGCGCTCCGGTCGCGGATGGCAGATTGCCCGCGCGGCGGTGATATGTTTCATAGGCCAGGACGGCGAAAAGGATGGCCTCTTTCGCGTCCACGTCAATGCCAAATTCCGCCGATGTTGTCACTCGCGGATTCAGCACCGCTCGTAGCCGCTCCATCAAATAGACATTGTGCGCGCCTCCGCCGGAGACGATCACTTCGCGCGTGGCGGGATGGCGTTCGATGGCAAGCGCGATGGTGCGGACGGTCAGCTCCATCGCGGTCGCAACATCGATGCCGCTGTTGCGAACGAATTCCGCGCCGTACTGCTCGCGGCCACAGGATTTGGGAGGGGCGCGATGATAGTAAGGGTCGGCCAGTAATTGCTCGAGTAGCGCATCATTTACACGGCCTGCACGGGCACGTTCGCCATCGCGATCGAACGGTGGCGCGAGCGCGTCCATCACCATGTTGCCGGGGCCTGTATCGAATGCGATCACGTCTTCCGGCCGAGCATTGGCCGGAATCACCGTGACGTTGGCGATTCCTCCAATATTGAGCGCTACACGCGCGAGCTCAGGATGCCGGAAAAGCTGATAGTCGAGAAATGGGACCAGCGGCGCGCCCTTTCCGCCCGCGGCAATATCAGCAGTCCGGAAATCAGCAATGGTCTCGATCCCGGTACGCTCGGCGATGATCGCCGCCTCGCCGATCTGCAACGTGCTCGCTACCTTGTGACCCAGAAATTCTATAGGCTCGCCCTCGTGGAAAATGGTTTGGCCGTGTGAGCCGATCAGTTCGATGGTCTCGAGCGGGATGCCGCTCTCGCGCAGTGCATCCGCGAATAGTTCGCCCAGCAGGAAGTTGAGCCGTGCGATGGTTGCTGTATGCGTGGTTGCGTTGGAAACGGATAGAATCGCCTGGCGAACTTCCGGTTCGTATGGAATGGTCTTCAAAGCCACCACTTGGATGGTTTCGCCGATATCTACCACGGCGACATCGATTCCATCCACCGACGTGCCGCTAATCAGGCCCGCTACTCTCATTCGGGTTTCTTCGACAGTGGTGGGGCGGACCCCCTGNNAGGGGGTCCGCCCCACTTTGCGCTTGTGGATACGGGTCAACGCTTCAATTCCTTCTGCAGATCGCTCAGCAATTGTAGCGCTTCGATAGGCCTAAGCTCATCCAGCTTCAAATTGCGGATGCGCTCGGCGATTTGATAATTCACCGGCTCGAACATCTGAATCTGCATGGGGGCGGCCGGGCGTGGGGAAAGTTCCTCGGTGACGGCCTGCTCCGATCGTTCGTGCAGCGCCAGAATTTCGCGCGCCCGCTC
>PMUN01000082.1 GCA_003166875.1 Bryobacterales bacterium
GCCGCTCGCGGCTTAGTTCAACATACTTTATCGTCTAATAAAACAGAACGTCAGGTGT
Source organism: Bryobacterales bacterium (assembly GCA_003166875.1). GTDB lineage: Bacteria > Acidobacteriota > Terriglobia > Bryobacterales > Bryobacteraceae > Palsa-89. Next base: position 59 of record PMUN01000082.1, read on the forward strand.
TCGGGCTGTGCCCGGTAAGAACCGATAGCGCGTTGTGCCCAAGCCGATCGAACGCCGTACAATGATCGCTTGGCGACATCCACTAGCCCGCACCAGGAGTATACGCGGCGCTTGGAAGCGCGGCGCGCTTCTCTAGCCGTTTGGGAGAATCGCCACCGCTCCGTCGGAATCCTCCGGTCGCTGGTCTTCTTCGCAGGGATTGCAGCCGCCTTTGCGGTTTTTTCAAGCCGCAATTTCTCCGCTTGGTGGCTGCTCGCACCAGTCGCAGTGTTCTGGCTGCTCGGCGTACGCATGCAGCGCATCGACAACAAGCGCACAAGTTTCTCTCGGGCCGTGGGCTTTTATGAACGAGCCATGTTACGGATGAAAGGCGACTGGGCGCGTGACGGCGAGATAGGGGAGCGCTTTCTCGAAAACAACCACCTATACGCGAAAGACCTAGATATTTTCGGCAGACGATCGCTGTATCAGATGCTTTGCGCCGCGCGCACTCCGATGGGACAAGAGACGCTGGCGGCGTGGCTTCTGAAGCCGGCCGCCCCGGATGTCGTCCGGGCACGTCAAGGCGCGGTCGCGGAATTAGCGCCTCAGCTAGACCTGCGTGAGGAGATTGCGATGCTCGGAGAAAATGCACGCGCCCGCACAAATGTCGAGGGCCTGTGCTCGTGGGGTGAGCGCGAGCCGCTCCTCAAATCGTCTCGGTTCCGCGTTTACGCTTGGGCGTTGTCGGCTCTCGGAGCGACCGGAGTGATTGCCTTCAATGCACATCTTCTTAACTATTTCGGGCTGCTCGACCTGCCGGAAGAGGTAATAGCGGCCTTGCGGCTCTACTTCCTCTCAATGGGCCTCGTATATACCGCCGTCCTTTGGCGATTCAAAGGGCGCACGAATCGGGTCATTCAGGAAATCCACGAAGTTGCACCCGATCTCAGCCTCATCGCCGGGGTTCTCAGCAGACTGGAAGCCGAGAGGTTTGCTTCTCCGCGCTTGACCCTGCTTCGAAGCGAACTGGAGACCGGCGGGTGGCCCCCCTCGAGGTGCATCGCGAAACTAAACAGGCTACTCGAACTAGCGGACTCCCGCCGACACATGGTAATGGCCGTCATCCGCCCACTTCTTCTATGGGATGTCCATCTCTCTTATGCGATCGAAGATTGGCGAAGAGCCTCTGGCCCAGCGATGCGCAACTGGTTCAGCGCCGTTGGCGAGATGGAGTCGATCTCATCCATCGCCGGTTACTACTACGATCATCCAGGCGACGTATTCCCCGAGTTTGTTGCGGACCGCCCCTTTTTTGCGGGCAGGGCTTTGGGTCACCCGATGGTGCCCGAGGACCATATGGTTTCGAACGATGTCTATCTAGCCCACAACCCGGGTGTCCTCATCGTAAGCGGCTCCAACATGTCAGGGAAGAGCACGCTGCTTCGCACCATTGGAATTAACATCGTGCTGGCGCAGGCTGGAGCAACAGTCCGCGCACGGCAACTGACTCTATCTTCCCTGGTGGTGGGTGCGTCCATCCGAATCCAGGATTCGCTTCAGGATAATACTTCGCGTTTCTACGCAGAAATCACCCGGCTGCGACAAATCATGGAGGCGGCCAGCGGACCCACGCCTGTGTTGTTCCTAATCGACGAGATTCTGCACGGCACCAATTCGCATGACCGCCGAGCGGGTGCCGAAGCCATCGTGGGCGGCTTGCTGGCCCGGGGAGCGATTGGCTTACTCACGACCCACGACCTGGCGCTGGCGCATATTGCAGATTTACTCAGCCCGCGGGGTGCTAACGTTCATTTCGAAGACTACATTGAAAATGGCGAGATGCACTTTGACTACCGCATGCGTCCAGGGGTGGTCCAGAACAGCAACGCGATCGAGTTGATGCGGTCGGTCGGCCTGGTGGTGTAATTAACCGACGAAGTTTTTGCTCACGTCCCATGCGACCAACTTCCGATAATCCGGCGTTATGTCCAAATGGACGGCAGTCGCCTCCGGCACTCGTGCCATTGACTTCCACTAATGCGGCTCTTAGAAACTCGCACTCGGCAGCTGCGCGATCGCAATGAAGTATCGCACCCATGGATGCCGCGTGGCCCCCGGGCCCGTTCCTCGCCAACGAAATCACCCTCATTAGAACTGGAGCGCACTCCCCAGAAGGCAGGCTGGGCAGCCTCGGGTAAACTAAGTGGCATCGGCCTTACACCAGCACGGCCGTGCTACAGTCGTTGACCATCCATGGCATCCGCCGACAGCGTCCGAACTCACAGCGCCGAGCTCAAAAAAGAACTCGGCCTCGGTGATCTCGTCCTCACGCAGATCTTATACGTCGTCGGGTCGCATTGGGTAGGAACCGCGGCCAAGTTGGGTGCATCACAAATCGTCTTCTGGCTGCTGGCTCTGCTTCTTTTCTACGCTCCGCTGGCCGCTGTCGTGATCTACCTCAACCGCGCCATGCCGCTCGAAGGCGGCCTCTATCAATGGGCCAAGCTCGGCTTCAACGATTTCATCGGCTTCCTGGTGGGCTGGAATCTGTGGCTGTACATCATCGTGTTCATGTCATCGCAAGGAATGGCGATCGCCACCAATGTCGCCTACGCCTTCGGATTCGATTGGTTGGGCGGTAACAAATGGTTCATCCTTGTCGTCACCAGCGCGCTGGTGACGTTTCTCATCGTGGTGACCATACTCGGCCTCTCCGTCGGCAAGTGGTTTCAGAACGCCGGCGGAGTAGCCCAGATCATCACCTTCGGCGCACTGATCCTGATTCCATTCCTCAGCCTGCGCAGCGGAACGTTACGCGAGTACCATCCGCTCGCGATTGCCATGCCGGCCGTTTCGCTGCTCAGCCTGAACGTCTTCGGCAAAATGTCCATGGGCGCATTCAGCGGATTCGAATACGTTGCAATTCTGGCGGGCGAATGCAAGAGTCCTGCACGCGCCATCGGTCGATCGGTTCTGATCGCCTCACCTATCATCGCCCTGATGTTCATCCTGGGCACCAGCGCGATACTGGCTTATGTTTCGCCGGATCAAGTGGACCTGGTCGGCCCCATCCCGCAGGTGCTGAGTACCGCTTTCCACCGCTTCCGGTGGGCGGGACTCATCGGGCCTATCGTGATCCTGCTCCTGGTCGGCCGCCAACTCGGCGCATGCACGCTCGCAGTGGCCGGAAGCACGCGGCTTCCCATGGTTGCCGGATGGGACCATTTGCTGCCGCAGTGGTTTTCAAAGCTTCACCCGAAATACAAAACGCCGGTGAATTCCATACTGTTTGTTGCAGCCATGATCCTGATCACGGGCCTGATCAGTCTCGCGGGCGTTGGTCAACAGGAAGCGTTTCAGATTCTCGACAACGCCTCAGGGATCTTCTACGCACTAGCCTACCTGGTGATGTTCGCCCTTCCGATCGCCAATCCTCGTGCTCCAATATGGCTCCGAGCCGCAGCAGCATCAGGTTTCGTGGTTACGCTGCTCTACTCAATCCTTTCGATCTTCCCCATCATTCAGGTGGAAAGCTGGCTCAAGTTCGGCATAAAAATCGGGGGAGTAGTTGTCTGCGCGAACGCGCTCGGAGCTGGGCTGTTTTGGTTAGAGCAAAAGAAAAGTCTGGCCGCGAATGAACGCAAATAAACGCGAATAAAACTGATCAGCGATTTGCGTTCATTCGCGGCCTAATAGCCTTTGCCCTCCCGCCGCGCGCTAAAATCGAATCTTATGCGACTTCGCGCCGTCCTATGCGCATTCCTCTTAGCAGGGAGCCTTATGGCCCGCCAGCCCGCCCTCGGTCAACACGCCATGGTAGTAGCGCAGGAGCCGCTGGCAGCCGATGTCGGCCTCGCGGTCCTTAAGGCCGGTGGCAACGCCGTCGACGCAGCGGTTGCGGTGGGATTTGCCTTGGCCGTTACTTACCCCTTCGCTGGAAACCTCGGCGGGGGTGGCTTTATGCTGGTGCGCTCGGCGGACGGGCGAACCACCTTCATCGATTTCCGTGAAAAGGCCCCGCTCAGCGCCTCGCGCAATATGTACCTGGATACCGGCGGCAAATTGACCAAAGATAGCATCGTCGGCTGGCGAGCCTGCGGCGTCCCCGGCTCGGTCCGTGGATTCGGATTGGCTCATCAAAAGTACGGGCACAAGCCTTGGGCGGAGCTGATCGATCCGGCCATCCAACTGGCCGCCGCTGGCTATCCTGTGACATATCAGTTTTCGCAATCGCTTATTGCTGGAACTAACAGCAACAAACTGCTTTCGCAATTTCCAGAGTCAAAGCGGATTTTCCTGAGCTCGCATTATGGCGACACTCTAACGCAACCTGAGCTGGCCGCTACGTTGACGCGCATTCGCGACAAAGGCCCCGGCGACTTCTACGAGGGAGAAATCGCCCATAAACTCGCGGCCGCGATGGAGGCCAATGGGGGATTGATCACGCTCGACGATCTGAAGCAATACCAGGCCGTTGAGCGCACGCCGCTGCGCGGCCACTATCGCGATTACGAAGTAATTACGTCGCCGCCACCGAGCTCGGGCGGCATCGGCATTCTGCAGATGCTCGGAATGCTGGATGGCTCTGGTTACGAAAAGGCCGGCGCCGGATCGGCCGCATCCATCCACTATGTGGCCGAGGCCATGCGCCGTTTCTACGCCGATCGTAGCGAATATTTCGGTGATCCCGATTTCGTCAAAGTGCCCGGAACGAAGCTGCTTGATCCGCGCTACATATCGAGCCGGCGCGCCAGCATTGATGTGCAGCACGTCACGCCCAGCCAACAGATTCGCCCCGGTAATCTGGGTCCCTATGAGAGTACGGAAACCACGCATTTCAACATCGTCGACAGCGAGGGCAACGCGGTAGCAGTCACCTATACTTTGAATGGTGGATATGGCAACGGCGTGACGGTCCCCGGCCTCGGGTTTCTTTTGAATAACGAAATGGACGACTTCGCCGCCAAGCCGGGCGAGGAAAACATGTTCCACTTGATTCAAGGTGAGGCAAACGCCATCCAACCCGGCAAGCGTCCGCTCTCTTCCATGACCCCAACCATCCTGACGCACGACGGGAAAGTCTTCATGGTGCTGGGCGCGCCCGGTGGATCCCGCATTATCAACGGTGTGCTGCAGGTTATTCTGAACGTGGTCGACTTCCACATGAACGTGCAGGATGCCGTGGATTGGCCGCGTTTCCATCATCAATGGATGCCGGATCAGTTGTATCTGGAGAAAGGGATTTCCCCGGATACGGTCGCAATCCTGCGTGGAATGGGCCACAAAATCGCTCCCTATGAAAACACCAATCCCGTGGTGGCGCGCGTGGAAGCGATCGTGAACGACAATGGCTGGCTGCAAGGCGGGGCCGACGGCCGAGGCAACGCTAAGGCGGAAGGATACTAGGACGGTTCCTCGGTTCTTCAGTTCTTCGGTTCTTCGGTTCCAATTGCTTGGAGCCCGAACTGAGGAACTGAGGAACTGAAGAACCGAAGAACGGTTTTATGGATCACGTTTTATCGACGCACCTTTTCGTCAACCATCGGCTCAACACGGTCTGGTTGGACAAGATCCGTCTGGCCGGAGTGCCGGCGGTCGAGATATTTTGCGCGCGCCAGCATCTGGATTATCGCGATCGGGCGCAGATCAACGAACTGGGCCACTGGTTCCGGGCTTCCGAGATGAAGCTGCATTCGCTGCACTCGCCCATGTACAGCGACGACGTGTGGGGACGTTCCGGTCCCAACTCCCATATCAACATCACGGAGCCCGTAAAATCGAAGCGCCTGCTTATGATCGATGAAATCAAGCGCGCTTTGGACATTGCGGACGTGATCCCGTTCCGATACCTGATCCAGCACCTCGGGGTTTCTGAAGAAGAGTACGACGAATTCAAGGTGGAAGCGGCGTTTACGGCGCTCGAAGAAATTAACCTGTTTGCGCGCGAGCGCGGCGTGGAAGTGCTGCTCGAAAACATCCCGAACCAGCTCTCCAGCGCCGAGCGCCTGTTGACTTTTCTCGAGCTAACGCACTTGAAAATGAATTTCTGCCTGGATGTTGGTCACGCCAATATGAAGGAAGGCGTCTCCACTGCCTACACTATTTTGAAGGGACGCATCCGATCCACGCATCTGCACGATAACAACGGCAAGGAAGACAGCCATCTTTTCCCGTTCCTTTCCGACGGCGGAACTATAGATTGGAAAGTCACCATGGAACTGCTCCGCTCAGGCGCCGGCCAATATCCGCTCCTGCTCGAGCTGCGCGAATTGCCCGAATTTTCCTTCCCGCAATCCCTCGAGATGATAAAACAAATCTTCGAAAGGCTGGAAAGCTTCTAATGCACCGGCTCCCTGCGCTGCCGAGCCGCGACCGTAAGGGAGCCGGTGCCTTTCGTCCGGTGTAACCAACCACATGTCCTACCCCCGCATCAGAATCGAAGACGCCGCCCACCACACGGGCGAACAAGTGGAAATCGCGGGATGGCTCTATAACCTCCGCAAATCCGGCAAGATCGTATTTCCCCTACTGCGCGACGGCACAGGCATCATGCAGTGCGTCGCCGTGAAAGCCAACCTGGACGAAGCGTTGTTCGAAACCCTGAAGAATCTCACCCAGGAATCCGCGCTGATTCTCCGCGGTAAACTTCGCGCCGAACAGCGCGCCCCGGGCGGCTATGAAATGGATGTCGAGGGCGCCGAAATAGTCGATCGTGTTCCCGAGTCGGACCCCTACCCCATCACGCCCAAGGAACATGGCCCGGATTTCCTGATGGACCATCGTCACCTCTGGCTACGCAGCAAACGCCAGCATTCCGTGATTCGCGTGCGTCACGAAGTGATCAAAGCGGTGCGCGATTACTTCGATTCGCACGGCTTCACCCTGGTGGACACGCCCATCTTTACGCCCGCCGCGTGCGAGGGCACCACAACCTTGTTCGAAGTGAACTATTTCGACGACGAGAAAGTGTTTCTCACGCAATCCGGCCAGCTCTATAACGAGGCCGACGCGATGGCGTTCGGAAAAGTCTACTGCTTCGGGCCCACCTTCCGCGCCGAGAAATCCAAGACGCGCCGCCATCTGACCGAATTCTGGATGGTGGAACCGGAAATGGCGTATGCCACCCTCGACGACGTAAAACAATTGGCCGAGGATCTGATTGTCTTCGTAATAGGCCGCGTGCTGGAAAACCGTCGCACCGAACTACAAGCCCTGGAACGCGACATCAGCAAACTCGAAACCGTGAAAGCACCGTTCCCACGCATGAGTTATGACGACGCGGTAAAAGCGCTCCAAGCGCGCGGCAGCGAAATCCAATGGGGCGGCGATTTCGGCGGCCCCGATGAGACCATGATCACGGAAGGGCTCGACCGTCCTTTGATGGTGGATCGTTATCCCACGCAAGTGAAGGCCTTCTACTTCGAACCCGATCCGGATCGGGTTCGAAGT
>PMUN01000343.1 GCA_003166875.1 Bryobacterales bacterium
GAACCGCGACCGTGAGGAAGCGGTCAAGAAAGAAACAATGCAAGAAAAACTGAACATCGCCGTATTCGTCGATTACGACAATATCGAGATCGGCGTAAAATCCACTCTTCGGCGGGAGTTTGATGTATCGCTCCCGCTTGATGCGCTCAAGGAGCGCGGCGAGCTGGTCGCCAAATTTGCTTATGCCAACTGGGGACGCCAGGAAGGCGCCGCCCGGTCCATGGCCGAAAACGCCGTCCAGATGGTGCAGCGCATGCCTTCGCCCCGCGGCGACAAAAACGGCGGTGACATCAATCTGGCCCTCGACGCTCTGGAAATGGCATTCACCCATCCGCATGTGAATGCGTTCGCCATCGTCAGTGGCGACAGCGATTTCATCCCGCTGGTCAACAAGCTCAAAGAATACGGCAAGACTGTGTTCGTGGTGGGCGGCAAGGCCTTCACCAGCACAATTCTGCAGCAGAACTGTTACGAGTTCGTCAGCTACGAATCGCTGCTTTCCGATCCGGAACAGCGATCGGAAAGCCGCGATCGTCCTCCGCAACGCCAGCCGCAACAGCTGCACGGAACCGGTGCTAGCGGCGGTAGCGGGGGTGGCCAACGTCAGGGCGGGCATCGCGCGCGTCCGGCGCCGCTTGATCTCGCGCTCGCCATGCCGCTGGTGGAGCGCGCACTGCAAGTTCTGGAACGCCGCGCCGTTCAACCTCAGCTTGGATTGCTGAAATCAACCATGCTGCAGCTCGATTCAGCCTTTACCGAAAAAGCTTACGGCGCCGGCAGTTTCTCCGACTTCGTGGAGAAGCTCAAGAAAGCCGACTTCGTGAACGTCAGCGGCCAAGGCGGCCGCTATATCATCGAGCGCAAAACCTCGAGCCAGCCGGAACGCCCCACGCCCAAGCCCGAAGAGGCTCTGCCCGCCCTGCGCGATGTATTGGAAACGCATCGTCTGGAAATGGAGAACGGAGCTCCGGTGGACGATCTCAGCGCCTGGGTGCAGGCCGAAGTTCCGAATTTTCAGCCCGGCGCATATGGCTTCCAGGAGTTTTCCGAGTTTCTGAATTACGCGCAGGATAAGTTAGTTGTGCGCGTGGAGCCGGATGAAGAGAAAGGCCTGGTGGTTTATCTCGGCGCCGAATTTTATCCGCCCGCTGTCCCTGAGCCGCCCGCCGAACAGCATATCGAAGAGGAAGAGGACGAAAAGCAGCCCATCGTGGAAGGCCAGCCGTCGCTGCTCGAACCCAATCCTCCGCCGGTTAAGCCCAAGCCGATCCGCAGGCCGCGCAAAACGTCGGGATCAGGCAACACCGGCGACCGTCCGCCGCGCCGCTCACGCAAGAAGAAACCAGAACCGCACCACCATACGATGCAATGAGCATTCCGAAACCCCGCGGTCCCTATTCGCCTTTCGTCCGGGCCGGCGACTTGATTTTTGTCTCTGGCCAAGGCCCCATCGATCCGGTTACCAACGAATTCTCTCTAGGTGATATTCGTTACGAAGTGCGCATCACGCTCGAAAATATCCGCCGCATCCTGGAGCAAGCCGGCGCCACGCCCGCCGACGTGGTGAAGTGTTCGGTTTTTCTGAAGAACGCCCAGGATTTCCCCGCCATGAACGAGGTCTATGCTGCGTTCTTCGGCGACACTCGCCCGGCCCGCACCACAGTAGAAGCGCAGTTCTACCAAACCGAGATGAAAGTGGAAATCGACTGCGTGGCGTATAAGCCCCGCTAAAATTGACGTTCACATTCGTGTGAACGCCCGGAGTTTGCCGGAACACTTGTATTCCGAGGAGTGACCAGCGAGTGGGGCGGACCCCCNNCAGCAGGCCGACGTGGGCATCGGCCGCGGACCAGGGGGTTCGCCCCACTTTGCATTCGTCCATCCAAGACAAGGTGTTTTCGACGGTGCGAACACGGCACGCAAGGATGCGTACGCTACAAAGTGATTCCCCCGTCGACGGAAAGCACTTGGCCCGTGATGTAGTTATCCGGTTCAAGCAAAAACCGAACGGCGCGTGCGACATCCTGCGCCTTTCCGTAACGGGGAATGATGCCGTCCTGAAGGTACCTTTCGTATTTACCCGACGCGATGCTCGCCTCAGCCATGCCCGCCGCCATCACGCCGGGCGCGATCACGTTGACGCGAATATTTGCCGGACCGCGGCATTCCTTGGCCAGGATTCGCGCAGCATGCAGCAATGCCGCCTTCTCGCTGGCGTAAGCTGTCGATCCCGGAAATAGCGCGACCGCTTGCATAGTCGCGAACAGCACAATCGCTCCTTGGGTTCCGGTTGCTTTCATTCGCTCCGCCGCTTCGCGCGCCAGCAAAATGGGACCTTCGTAATTCACCTGGTGCGAGATCCGCATCGCTTCCTCCATCTCGCCGCGCGCCGGACTGCCGGTAAACACCACCAGCCCGTACAGCTTCCCAAGCGCGTCCAGTAACCGCTTGCGATCATCAGCAACGGTGACGTCGGCGCGAATTCCGTGTTGTCGCGAGCTGACGATTACGTTCGCGCCCTCGCTCTTCAGCAGTTCTGCGCTGGCCGAACCTAGGCCGCCCGCCCCACCCGCGAGAAGAATCTCAAGCCCGGCTACCGGCAACGTCCGCAGCCTCCTTGGCGACGTAACCGAAAGCGATCATCGCCAAAAACAGCGTCAGCACTTCGCTGTCGCCCAGGTTGTACTCGAGCAACCCTTCCGCCAGAATCGCTAGAATCACCGCAATAGCTCCGTGCAGCACAAAGCGCGCCTCCGTGCTCGAAGGCTTTCCTCTTAAAGCACTTGCAAAGTCCCACAGAACTTTCCCGATCAGCCACATCATCGCCAGCATCGTCGGAATCCCGCGCTCGGCCGCATACTGAATATAAATGTTGTGCAAATGTCCGTACCAGCCGGTTGGCAGCGGTCGCGCGATGTCAGCGGGAACATAGCGGTCGAACTGCGCAGGATCTTTCATAACCTCCGGNNGGCACGGCGGCAACCATCCACTTGTGCCAGAACCACAGCACGTACAGCAATCCCACCGGAAAGCCGAGCAGAAAAATGCTGCGCGTGAATCCCAGGACGAGCGATAGACTGAGCACGGCTGCGCAAAACCATCCCGCAGCCTTCCAGCGCCTTTCGATGGAGAAAAATAGCAAGGCGAGCAGGAACAACAGAACGATCATTTCTTCGCCGCCGAACGTCATCCAGTGGCTCATGAAACCGGTGATTCGCTGGCCGATGTAGAACTCATAAAAGTTCCGGTGCAGCTCTTGCGATTCCTGATATTTCTGCCCGAATTGAAACAGACTGCGGACGGCCGAGAGCGTGGTTACGGCAGCCCAGATCA
>PMUN01000099.1 GCA_003166875.1 Bryobacterales bacterium
AATTTCTGCGCAGAGCCGGAAATACAGAGTCACTAAGGACGGCGCGGTTTTGGAGCCGCGTCCCTGATACTAGTTCTGAGCCGACGAAGCATAAGCAGCGCCGCCCTCCGTCAATTTGATTTGCCCTCATCCCACACCCCCGCCTCCCACCACCCGCTACAATAGAATCGTCGCCGCTTCATGAAAACTTTTTACATCGAAACCTTCGGCTGCCAGATGAACGCGCACGACTCCGAAAAAGTCATCGGCACGCTGGTCTCCGATGGCTACACGCAAGTGGAGCAGCTCGAACAGGCCGATCTGGTCCTTTACAATACCTGCAGCATTCGCGACAAGGCCGAGCAAAAAGTTTTTCACCGCCTGAACCAGTTCAAGAAAGAACATGGAAAGGGGAAAGTGTTTGGGGTCCTGGGATGCGTGGCGCAGCAGGAAGGCGAGCGTATCTTCGAGCGCGCGCCATTCGTCAGCCTGGTAGCCGGCTCGGCGAGTTACTCCAAACTCTCCCAAATGTTGGTGCAGCTCGAAGCCGGAAACCGCCGTGTCACCGGCCTGAGCTTGGATACTGAAGACGCTTTCGAGACCCCCTTCACCCGCCGCGATAATCCGCATCGCGCTTACATCACTATCATCGAGGGCTGCGACAAATCCTGCGCCTATTGCGTGGTTCCTTTCACGCGCGGTCCGGAGCGCAGCCGCTCGAGTGACAGCGTCCTCAAGGAAGCGCGCGATCTGGCGCGCATGGGATATCTCGAAATCCAGCTCCTGGGCCAGAACGTCAACAGCTATCGCGACCCTTCGCCCGCCGGTTGGGATTTCGCACGCCTGCTGCGCGCCATGGGCGAGATCGACGGCATCCGGCGTGTGCGTTTCACCACCTCGCACCCGCGCGACTTTGTGAAGGAAATTGTGGACGCCATCGACGAAAACCCGGTGCTGTGCAATCACGTGCATCTGCCCGTGCAATCGGGATCCTCGAGCGTGCTCGAACGCATGCAGCGTCTCTACACGCGCGACGATTATCTGCGCCGCATCGATTGGATTAAGAAGGCGCGNNTACGATTCGTTATTCAATTTCAAGTATTCACGCCGGCCGAATACGCCCGCGCTCGCGCTCGAGGATCACATCAGGGAAGAGGAAAAGACCCGGCGTCTCACCATCCTCCAGGAGATGCAGCGCGACATCCAGATCCGCCGGAATTCCGCGCTGGTCGGTACCGTCGAGGAGGCCTTCGTGGAAGGCTATAATCAGGCCACGGGGCAATGGATTGGAAGGACCACTCAAAACCGGCCGCTCAACTTCATTCACCCGGAGTTTCCAAGCCCACGGGACGGAGCCACGCTGGCCGGTACGTACTGCAGCGTCCGCGTCACGCGTGCAGGTCCGAACTCGTTGGCGGGCGAGCGAGTGAACTGAGCGTAGTCACAAAGGGGGATTGTATGGAAGTCGAAATGAAAATCCGCGGATTGATGATGGATCCCGTTACCAACATGCCCATTGTTGTGCTGAAGGACATCAATGGCAACGCCATCTTGCCAATCTGGGTGGGAATCTACGAGGCCAACGCCATCGCCCTCGAGATTGAAAAAGTTTCGACCCCTCGGCCCATGACGCACGACCTCATCAAGACCCTGCTGCTAGGCCTCGGAACCGGCATTCGCAAAGTTGTCGTCAGCGAATTGAAGGACGATACCTTCTATGCTGTAATCTGGCTCGACAAAGACGGCGATCTGATTAGCGTCGATTCCCGCCCCAGTGACGCCCTGGCGCTCGCGCTCCGGCTGGATTGCCCTATCTACGTCGATGAAGCTGTGCTCAAGAATTCCAAGAGTTCCAACGCCGCCACCGACAAGATCAATAACGAAGAGTTGCGCCGCTGGCTCGAGAGTCTGAACGACGAAGACCTGGGCCGCTACAAGATGTAGGCCCGGCGCGGTCTTTCTCAGTTTTTCCCCACCTGAATTTTGCCGCGCCGTCCCGGGTTGGGCGCGGCAAAATTCTTCGCGGAATGTATGCGGCGTTTGTTGCGGGAACTACGCTATGTGCGTAGGAGAACACTTGCGTCATCATTCGATTCTGTGCCTGTTCCTTTGCTTGGTTTTAGATGCTGCGACACCCGGGGCCGCGCCAATCCGTCCGGTACTATTCGAGCCGGGCGCTAAGCCGCACGAGTTTGTGTCCCGCGCCGGGAACGGTGCGCTGCGATTGACCCCAAATGGAGTCGAGTTCGCCGCCGCCGGCCATCGGATTGTCCGTCTCTCTCTGGCCGGCGCACGAGCCACGGATCCGCGCGGTGACGAGCTGCTGCATTCCACCTCCAGCTACTACCTCGGAAACAACCCCTCCCACTGGCGGACCGAAGTACCCAACTACAACAAGGTGCGCTACGACGGAGTCTATCCGGGCATCGATCTGGTTTTGCGCGGCTCGGACCGCAGTTTCGAATACGACTTCGTCGTCGCGCCGCATTCCGACCCATCCCGGATACGCATGCGCTTCGACGGCCGAGCGAAGCTGTCCCTGAATTCCCATGGCGACCTGGTGATTGGCGATGGCTGGCTGTCCCAGCACCGTCCGCGTGTCTATCAGGACACTCCCCAGGGCCGGCGCGAGGTGGCCGCGCGGTTCCGCGTCCATCGCGATCATACCGTTTCGTTCCAAATCGATCCATTCGATCGCGCCCGCGAATTGGTGATCGACCCCGTCATCCGCTACTCAACCTACCTGGGCGGCGTGGGCGAGGATGTAGGATACGCAGTTGCCGTGGATAATACCGGCAATGTGTACGTCGGAGGCTTAACCGTTGCTTATAACTTCCCAGGCTCAGTCGATTTCGGACAGCGCCCCCTCCCCAATCAGGAAGGGTTCATCGCCAAATTTGGACCCATCGCTGGCGGAAAGTCAGAGCTTCTTTATTCAATTTTCCTTGGCGACGATACGGATGCCTTGAGCATCGTACTCGGACTGGCGGTCGACCCCACCGGCAATATCGCCGCCGTCGGGGAAACCATTGCCACCGGTTTCCCGCTTCTCAACGCGGTGCAAACGAAAATAGGGGGCGGACTGGATTGTACGACAACCAGCCCCAATGGGGGGCCGACCGAGCCCATACTATGCCCTGACGCCTTCGTCACCAAGTTTACCGGCGATGGCAAACTGGTTTTTTCAACATACTATGGTGGCCGGTATGAGAATTTCTTCAATGCCGTGGCCACCGATTCGGACGGTGGCATCTACGCGGTTGGTATTGCGGCCGCCGGCAGCGGCCTGGTGGGCACTCCCAACGCCATCCAACCGTCCGATGGCTCCCAGCAAGACATGAAGGTGGCTCAATTCGATCCCACCGGTAAAGTGGTGTACTCCACCTATCTCGGCGGGAGCGTCGGCCCTAGCGTCGGCTCCTCGATCGCAGTCGAAAAACCGGGAGTGGTCTGGATAGCAGGTCACACTCTTTCCCCGGACATGCTCTTCACCGCCAACGCATATCTGCCTAAGTTCAGCGCGACTCAATTCAGTGGCTACGTGGCCCGAATCGACATGACCCAGCCTGGACAGGCTGGCTTGACTTATGCGACATTTTTCGGTAGCCAAGGCGATACCGTAGTCAACCATGTCTTTCTGGATGGGACCGGCCAGGTAGTGTTTTGCGGCGGCGCTTACGCCGTATTGCCGTTGACTCCCACGGCGTTCCAGGGGTTCCAGGGCGGGCCGGCTTCGAGTGCCTCGGGCACCACCTTTTTCGCCGGAGACGGCTTCATCGCACGCATCAACCCAGCGGTTGTAGGGACCGACGGCCTCACCTATTCAAGCTACGTCGGCGGCGCCAATACTGACCAGGCGATAAGCTGCGCCCTGGACCCACAGGGACGTTTCCTGGTTACTGGCGACACATATTCCCAAGCGCCATTTCTGCAGCCCGGGTCCCCCATTCCGTTAAAACCCAGCGGAGCTGGAATAAATGTCTTCGCCATTCGAATCGATCCCACCAAGTCCGGCGGCCTGGTGGACAGCATCCTGTTTGGAGGCGAGAATGACGATACCGTTAACGCGATGGCGCTGGACGCACACGGCTACGCCTACCTGACGGGTGCTACACAATCGCTCTTTTTTCCGGTGTCGCCCAACGCATTTCAAAAGCAGCCCGGCGGCGCCAGCACCAATCCGAGTCTTGTTGCTGATGGTGGCAGCACCGGCGACGCCTGGCTGATGCAGCTCGATCTCAACGCTACCGAAATGGCAGTGGCGGCGCTGGCCATGTATAGCGGCGATTTCCAATTCGGCGCCCCAAATTCCACTCTGACGGCGCCGCTGCTGGTTAACCTCGCCGATAGCAACGGCAACCTGCTGCAGCTGGCCGGATATGCGATCGACTTCGCAGCATCGGGTGGAGCTACGGTCGCAAACATTGGAGTCACGGACGGCAGCGGCACCACTGGGACCTACGTGAAGCTGGGCGCCACTGATGCTACCGTGACAGCGAGTATCCCAGGCACCACACTCAGCTACAACTTTCACTTGAAAGCGATTTCGGGAACACTCCCCGCCTCCGTCGCCGTCGTTTCCGGCAACAATCAATCGGGCAGCGCCGGCGCCGCGCTCGCGCAGCCCCTGGTGGTGCAATTACAAGACCCCACTGGCGCCGCGCTGCCCCTGGCCGGCCTGACGGTGCAGTTCCAGCCCACCAATGCGACGGTCGGGCCCCCCACCGCTGTCACCGATTCCACCGGCCGCGCCTCCACCACGGTGATGCTCGGCTCCCAAACAGGCAGCGCCACCGTGAACGTAATCGTCGGGAGCCTTGCGCCCGTCATTGCCAACTTCACAGCCACAGCTTCCCTCCCCACCGTCGCCGCGGTGGTGAATGGGGCCAGCTTTGCAGGAGGCGGCATTGTGGCCGGCGAGATCGCCACCATATTCGGCGCCAACCTCACGTCCAGCACCGGCATCAACCTTACGTCATCGCTTCCACTTCCCATGACGTTCTTAAACACTTCCGTCATCGTCAACAACCGCTCTGCCGCGCTATTCGCGGTGGATAATGTCAACGGCCAACAACAAATCAATTTCCAGGTTCCTTGGGAAGTGGGCAGCGGAGGGAATGCTACCGTTGCCGTCGAGATCAATTCGGCAACGGGCGCTTCCATTTCCGTCCCGGTGCTGGCCGCCCAGCCCGGCATCTTTAATTACACTGTTGGAGGCAACACGTTCGGCGCGATCCTGCATGCCAATTTTCAATTGGCCGATTCGGATCATCCCGCAACGGCCGGAGAGACCGTGCTCATCTATTGCACCGGCCTGGGCGCTGTATCGTCGCCACCAGAGGATGGTGTCGCCGGTAAGGGGCAGTCCACTACGGCCAGTCCCACTGTTACCATCGGCGGCGCGCGCGCGAGCGTAAGCTTCAGCGGCTTGGCCCCCGGCTTTGTGGGTCTCTATCAGGTCAACGTGAAGGTTCCCTCCGGACTCGGGTCCGGCAATAAAGCTGTCGTCATCAACATGGGCGACGCCTCCAGCAAATCGGTCCTGCTACCGGTGGGATGAGGCCGCTGGCTCGCTTGGAGCGCTCAGTTTAACGGCGAAAAAAAGAATTCGCCCAACCATTTCCCGCGGCCATCGTCTATATGGATGTAATGAGACGCGGGGCCAAACTAAGTTCGGGATTGCTGCTCACAGCGGCCATGCTGATCGGCATGGTCCAAGCCACCGCCTCTCCACGCGTTCAGCGTTTCCTGGCTTATTATGAAGCAGTCCAAAAAGCGAACGCTCCCTTGGACTTCTGGGAGCGTGTCGCGACTAGTTTTGTGTTGACTCGGGCCGAAGCCCGGAAGTCCAGCGCCTTGGCTAGTTGCTCGCGGCTTTAGGTTTGTGATGCACCGGCGCGGGCGCCGCGTTCTTTCCAGTCCAGCCGTGCAGCTTTTCTTTGTCGACGTTGAAGACCACCATGAGCGGACTTGCCGTATAACTTTCCGGTACGCCCTCGAACGTCAATTCCGTCCCTGGTTCCACCTTGCCCGGCAGCGCGGCCTCAAACTTCAGCGTGGCGTCGGCAGTCTCGGTGTTGTTGGTGCCGTCTTCCACAGCCACCAGGATGGTCTTCGGCTTCAATGCGGGTTGTAGCGAAACCACCTTGGCCTTGAGCTTAGGAACCTGCGAATCCTTCATGCTCGTGCTGAAATAGTTGGCGCCGTCCGCCCCGGTCAGCGCGGCCTTCACGCTCTTCCACAAAGCCTCCTCGGGATGCGCCTTGGTCCATTCCTCTTCATTGGCGAACTTCTGCTTCTCGATGCTGACCGCGTCAACGATCTTGAGATCGGCAGGCGGTGCGGGAGATGCCTTCGCCGCGGCCACCAGATCGTTGAATCCATCCTCGCTGCCGTGATAGTTCTTGTACAGCCGTCTCGCAAAGTCAAGCGATGTTTGGCGTAGCGCGGGGGCTGCGGCGCCTGTTCCGTCGTAGGTGCCCGCGCGAGCGAAGTAAAAAATCGCGGCGGGATATCGCTCGCTCTTCTTGGGGGACCAAATCACCACGCCCATCCAGTAATCCACCTGGCCGTTGTTGGGACTCAACTGCAAGCTCTTCCCGTACTCCGCTTCCGCGGCTTCCCACTTCGACCGGCTCATATCGATGTAACCAAGATTCACGTGCGCCAGCAGCTCGATGTCCGGCCGCAGCTTGGCCCATTGTTCCGCGGTGACACCCGGCGGAGGAGTGTCGATATTCGCGATGATCGTGTTGGCCGCCTGTTCGCCCTGATCCAGAGCCTCAGTCGATTTGGTCTGTGCGTACAACGGCTGCGTGAAATACATAATGTAGTACAGCCCGGTGAAGTTTTTCGGATCGCCCGCCACCAATGCCTTGGCAGCGTCCGTGGTCTCCTTCGGCTGGTTCAGCGCGGCGTATGTCGTGACCAGCAGCGTTCGGCGTTCCGTCAGCCACTCGGTCTGCGGATACTGCTTCTCCCATTGCTGCAGCTTCTCCAGACGCGTCTTGGCATTGGCGTCCTTGGTAATGGCGTCGTACAAATCGTACTCCGCCCGATCCTTCCAGTTCTTCTGCGGCGCCTGAGCCGCAGGTGCGGCCGATTGCGCCGGCATCTTTACCGTCCCCAGGCTCAACACGCCAATCATCCCAGCGGCCAACGACAATTTATATGATTGAAACAACACTCAGACGCCTCCACTTGTTCGTCTCTGTCAAGTATACTCGCAGTTGCCAAAAAAAAGGAACGCTCCCAGTGAACTTCAGGGAGCGTGTCGTATGAAAATTTTCTAACCCTCAATGGGCGGCCGGGCGATGCAGCTTGTCCTTTTCCACCGCAAAAACCACCATGAACGGACTAGTCGTATAACTTGCCGGAACTCCCTCAAATGACAATTCAGTTCCCACGTCCACTTTTCCGGCAAGGGGCGTCTCGAATTTCAACGTGGCATCCGGAGTAGTACCATCCTCCAGCGCCATTACAATCGTTTTCGGCTTCAGCGCTGGCGTCATCGAGACCACTTTCCCTTTTAACGTCGGCACCGCTGTACCCTTCATGCTGGTCTCGAAGTACTTAGCCCCATCTGGTCCGGTGAGCGCGGCCTTGAGGTTTTTCCACAGAGTCAGTTCCGGATTCTTGGCGGCTGCCTCCGCATCTGCCTTATCTTGTCTGTCGGCGATAGTCTTGGCGTCTTCAATATGCACAGCATCCGCCGGGCAGGTGGGCGAGGCCTTGGCTGCGGCAATCAAATCGTTGAAGCCGTCGTCAGCGCCGTGATAGGTTTTGTACGCTTTCTGGACGTAAGCCAGCACCTGCTTGCGCCCATCCGGATTCAAAGCGCCCTGGCCCTCGAAGGTGGCCGCGCGGGCAAAAAAGCACAGCGCCTGCGGCATCTTTTCCACCTTCTTCTCCGTCGCGAGGGCCGTACCCATTAAGTAATCCACTTCGCTGTTATTAGGGTTGATTCCAAGGCTCTTCTGGAATTCCGCCTCAGAAGCCTCCCAGTTCTTGCGCTGCAACTCGATCCATCCGAGCGTGGTGTGCGCCAGGTTCTCCACATCCGTGCGCGCCGTCTTCCACTGGTCTTCGGTCACGTTCGGCGGTGGCGTGTTGATGTTCTCCAGAATCGCTTTAGCCGCCTTGTCCCCTTGATCCAAAACCTCCGGCGTTGGATTACTGCCCGCCAGCGCCCGCGTGAAGAACATAATGTAGTACAACGCGCTGAAATTCTTGGGATCCGTAGCCAGAATCTGCTTGGCCGTGGCGACTGCCTGCTGGGGCTGTTGCAATGCGACGTATGTGGTAAGGAACAGTATCTGCCGCTCATCGGCGTAATCCGTAGTCGAATACTGCTTCTCCCACTGCTGCAGCTTTTCCAACTTCGTCTTCGCGTTCGTATCTTTCTGAATGGCGTCGTACAGATCGTACTCCGCCCGGTCTTTCCAGTTCTTCTGAGGCGCCGCCGTCGTGGGGGCTTGCGCTTGCGCCATCATCCGCACTGGCCCCAGGCAAAGCACGCCTGTCATTGCGACAACTGCAGCTAAGGACAATCTAGATGTTTGTAACGACACTCCCCGCCTCCCGTTTACAGTTATTTGCTTGAGTCCGGCCAACTGAGCCTTCCCTGCGGCCATGGCAGTCATCCCTGAAACATGTAGTGGATGCAATTGCGGAGTATACCCGAATCCTTGCCAAGCCCGCAACTTCATAACGTTAGATGTCTCTCAGTGTACTCTTGTTCCCTGCCTCCGAAACTATTCTGTCCGGCGGTACCCAACGGGCGCGTGCTTCGCGCGATGCCACCACGTCAAAACTGTAATACTGCCTGAACAGATCCCGTTGGCCGCCGAACTTTTCCACCACATTGCGAATGACCATCAGTTTCTCTTGTAGCGTAAGCCTCCCGCTTGCGCCTGGCAACTCGGAGAGTTGCCCTACTATGATGCGCAGCCAGAACAATGTCAGCGTCTCGTGGTAGCCGCTGTCCGCCGTGTTCTGAGTGCCGACACATTCATTGTAATGCCGGATGCCGGTTCGCACTCGCCCGATTGCGATATCTTCTGGGAAAGTCACCAGGTACCAAGTCCCCACCGCGAGGTGAGCACCGTGGGTCCAAATCGTTTTCGGCAGGGTGCCTCGTTCAAATGCATCCAGGAACTCGCCGAAGGCTTGTTCACTGGCCAGGCAATCGTAAGTCATGCGGCCACAAATCCTTTGAATCGTATCTATTACATTGACAGATCTTAGCAATCAAAGTAATATTAGTCAATTGATGCTCGAAACCATGCTCGACAAGCTGGATTCGAAAGCCGTCCGAATCTTAATGCAGAACGGCCGAGCCACTTGGGCCGATCTCGCCCAGCAGCTCGGACTTTCGGCGCCTGCCACCGCGGACCGCGTGCATCGGCTGGAAGAACGCGGCGTCATCCGCGGATATGCCGCGTTGGTGGATGCGGAAGCCGCCGGCTATCCGCTAACCGCATTCGTCGCCGTCACGCTCGACCGTCCCGACCGCCGCGCTGCGTTCCTCAAACGGATCGCCGCCCTTCCGGAAGTTGCCGAATGCCATCACGTGGCGGGAGACGACGATTATCTGCTCAAAGTACGCTGCCGCGGCACGCGCGATTTGGACCGCCTGCTGCTCGAATCGCTCAAAACCATTCCGGGCGTTCGCACCCGAACCACGGTCGTGCTTGGCACCGCCAAGGAATCGGTGCTAGTGCCCCTGGCGGAAACGGAAACGGAAACCGAATGAGCACCACCCGTACAATGCCCGGCGGCTGGGCCGAGCGCGAAAGCCTTCCCAAAGGCCCCAACGGGCGCAATCTGTGCCGCTGGTGCAACCTCGAAGTGCCCAAGGGACGCCACACGTTCTGCTCAAATTGGTGCGTCGAAGAATGGCGTCTCAGAACCGATCCCGGCTATCTGCGCGAAAAGGTCCTGGAGCGTGATCGCGGAGTCTGCGCCGGCTGTGGCATCGATTGCTTGGCCAGCTGGCTTCATTTGAAGCGCCTCCGTGGCGCCGCCCGCCTCAAGGCGTTTTCCGAATGGGGCATCACCGCTCGATCGCGCAAAAGTCTGTGGGATGCCGACCACATCCTGCCGGTAATCCAAGGCGGCGGCGAATGCGACTTAACCAATCTCCGTACCCTCTGCCTAAAATGCCACCGCGCACGCCATCGCCGCACCGATAGCTCGTAACCGAACCGCGACCGTAAGGGAGCCGGTGCCTTTGCGTCTCACTTCCCCGCCAACACCGGCCTAACAAACTTCATCACCGTCGCCGCCACTTTCTCATTGCCCCGCCCCGTCGGATGGATCCCGTCCCGCTGCATCAAGCTCCGGTCCGTCGCCACCCCTTCGAGCAGAAACGGGATCCGCACCAGCTTGTATTTCACCGCCAGATCCTGATAGACGTGTTCGAACCCGCGAATGTAATCCGGCCCGTAATTCGGCGGCAGCGTCATCCCCGCCAGAATCACGGCAGCGCCCGAATTCCTGAGCGCCACAATCATCTGTTCCAGATTCGCGCGCGTAGTCTCTATCGGTAGACCCCGCAGCCCGTCGTTTCCGCCGAATTCCAGGATCACCACGCGCGGTTTCACCGCCAGCACTTCGCCGACTCGATTCGCACCGTCCGTGGTTGTATCGCCGCTAACGCCCGCATTCACCACTCGCCAGGCCAATCCCTCGCGGTCCAGATCCTTCTGCAGGAAATCCGCGTAGCTCGCGCCAGGCTCGGCGCCGAATCCAGCAGTCAGGCTGTCGCCGAACGCCACGATGACCGGCCGACTGTCCGCAGCAACTGTTGGTTTCGCGGGAGTTTCCTCAACTTTCACCGGCGGAGCTTCGCTTTTGGAACTTCCGCAACCNNCCATCGGAATGCCGGCCATCCGGGTGTCGGCGCTTACCAAAACCATTCAAACCGCCACGCATCGCGTCGATATTCTGCGTGGCATTGATTTTGACGTTCAACACGGCGAGTTCGTTGCCATCGTGGGACCCTCGGGCAGCGGCAAAAGCACTTTGCTCGGCCTGCTGGCCGGCCTCGACACGCCCAGTTCGGGCCAAATCATTCTGGATGGCGTGGACATCACCGGGCTTAGCGAAGATAGCATGGCGCTCCTGCGCGGACGCAAGGTCGGCTTCGTTTTCCAGTCCTATCACCTGCTGCCCACATTAACTGCGGAAGAAAACGTCCTGCTGCCTTTCGAACTGACCGGCGGCAACGGATCCTCGGGCCGTACCCGCGCGCGCGAACTTCTGGAAAGCGTCGGCCTTGGCGACCGCCGCGAACATTATCCGGTCCAGCTCTCTGGAGGCGAACAGCAGCGCGTCGCCCTGGCTCGCGCGTTCATGGTGCGACCGCCCATTCTGCTGGCCGACGAACCCACCGGCAATCTCGACAGCCAGAATGGCCAGCATGTGCTAGAGCTGCTGATTTCGCTGAACAAGCGCGAAGGAACCACGCTGGTGCTGGTCACTCACGATCCGCTTCTCTCCAGCCGCGCCAGCCGACTGATCACGCTCCGCGACGGATTGGTAGTCCAAGACTAATGAATTTCCGCTGGTCCACTGCCTTCAAGATCGCCTGGCGTGAAGCCCGCTCGTCTTCGTTCAAATTTCTGTTCGTGATTCTCGCCGTCGCCGTCGGCGTCGGATCGCTCACCGGCGTCCGCGGATTCAGCCGCGCTTTCCACGAAATGCTTTTGAGCCAGGCGCGCACGCTGATGGCGGCCGATCTCTCCCTCCGCGTCTTCGAATTGCCCAACCCTCAACAAACCGCCGTCATGGATTCGCTCTCGAAAGACGGCGTCCAGCGCACCTGGATCACGGAAACGCTCACCATGGCGTCAGGCAGCCAGGCGAATGTCCCGATGCTGGTTTCCATCAAGGCAGTCGACCCCTCTGTCTATCCGTTCTATGGCGAGATCCGCATCTCACCGCCCGCAGCGCTCCGTAGCGCCCTCACCTCCAACACAGTCGCGGTTTCAGACGATGTCCTCTTGCGCCTGCGCTTAAAGATCGGCGACACTATTCAACTCGGCGGTCAACCCTTTCGCATCATCGGCCAGGTGACCTATGAGCCGGACCGCATGCTCGGCAGCCTCAACGTAGGCCCACGCGTGATGATGACTCGCGCCGGCCTGGACCGCACCGGTCTCATGATGCCTGGAAGCCGAGCCGCGGAACGGTTCCTCTTTCGTCTCCAGCCCAACTCGCCGAGCATCGCTGTGGTTCGCGACCGCCTGAAAAAAGCATTTCCCGAAGCCCTGATCGCCGACTTCCGCGAGACCCATCCCATCATCACCCAGGGCCTCAGCCGCGCCACCACGTTTCTCAGCTTGGTGAGCCTGATCACGCTCATCGTCGGCGCCATCGGCGTGGCAACCGCGATGCAAGCCCACATCCAGCAGCGCATGGATTCCATTGCCATCATGAAATGCCTGGGCGCGCGATCGGTCCATTTGATGCGCATTTATTTAATCCAGACCGTCGCGCTGGGACTGGCCGGCGGCCTCTTGGGCGCAGCTTTCGGTATCGCAATCCAAAGAATCTTTCCGGGATTTCTGGCGCGCTACTTCCAACTGGAGCCATCCGCTCGCTGGGACCTGATCACCGCCGCGCAAGGCATCGGCATTGCCGTGCTAGCCACTCTCCTCTTCACGCTGCCGCCGTTATTAGGGATCCGGCGTATTCGTCCCAGCCTGATCTTGCGCCGCGAAATGGCCGAAACCAAGGGCGACTGGCGAGCGCGTCTCGCCGCGGCCCGTCCTTCCATTGCGGCCGGTGTCGTCATCGTGATTGGCATCGCCGGCATCGCCATGTCGTTCGCGACAGGATCTCCCCAGGACATCTGGAAGACTGGCGCTTACTTCGCCGGCGCACTCGTAGTCAGCCTCGCCGTTTTATCTGGCATCGCGTGGCTGATGTTGCGCGGGCTGAAGATCTTGAGCCGCCGCCATCTGCCCACTTCGGTCCGCCACGGCATCGCAAATCTGTATCGGCCCGGAAATCATGCCCAGACCGTATTAGTGGCCCTAGGCATCGGTGTGATGTTCACCCTCACCGTTTATCTCGTCGAGCGCGGCGTGATCACGCAGATGAACCGGACCGCTCCGCCCGGCATGCCCAACGTCTTCCTCATCGATATTTCGCCCAAGGATCGCGAGGCGATTCTCTCGCTGCTAAAACAGCAGCGCGGTATCGAGGGCTCGGCCGAGCTGATTGGAACCGTCGCTGCGAAGCTGATCGAAGTGGACGGCCAGGACATTCAGAAAAAAGTGCTCAAAGGCTGGGCCAGACGATTCCGCTACGCGCGCTCGGTAACATCGGCCGCTGCCATGTCCGGCAATGTCGAAGTGCTGCGCGGAAAGTGGTGGAACTCATCCAAGCCGCCGGCGGCTCCCGAGATCTGCATATCAGAAGAAGCCGCGAAAACGCTCGGCGTCGAGCCCGGCGCCATGACCCGCTGGACCATCTCAGGCCGCGAACTCTCCGCCCGCGTGGCCTGCATCCACCGCATCGACGAAATTCATCTGGCCAGCCGCGTCGAGTTCATCTTCAGTACCGGCGCACTCGACGGCTTCCCGGTTATCTATTACGGCGCTCTGCGTGTGCAACCGCCCGCGGTTCCCGCGCTCCAGCAAGCCCTCTACGAGCGATATCCAACTGTGACGGTGGTGAACATGGCGGACGTGCTCCAAACTTTCCAAGGCGTAGTGGATCAAATCGCGTTGGTGATCCGATTCATCTCGATGTTTGCGATCCTCGCCGGCGCCATCATCCTTGCTTCGAGCGTGGCCGGCACGCGTTTCCGCCGCATGCGCGAAGTCGTAATTCTCAAAACCCTGGGCGCCACCCGTTGGCGCGTCAGCCGCATTTTCTCGGTAGAGTTTCTGATCCTGGGAGCGGTCGCCGGAACCATGGGCGCTCTCCTGGCCAACGGCTTCGCGAACCTGCTGCTTAAGCGGATGCTGGATTCCGAAATCTCGTTTCCCCTCCTGCCCAGCCTGCTAGCCGTATTAGCAACCGCGCTAATCGCAAATGCCGCCGGTTGGATGGCCAGCTTCCGCATTCTAGGCCAAAAACCCTTAGAAATCCTCCGCGAAGAATAACTGGTGGGCTGTCGGCGAAATACCCTTAGCATCGACATCCCCTGCGTTCGCAGGAGTGCGAACGNNACGCGCGTAGCGCACGCACTCTAGCGTGCCGCGTCGCCACTCATGGCGATGCACGGCAGTAGTAAAGATTCAGCAACGACAGCCCACTAGTGGGGCGGACCCCCAGGTCCGCGCGGGTCCCCCCGGACCCGCGCTTCGTCCAAATTCAACACCGCAATATATTTCAAATTCCGATACAGCTGCTTATGATCCAACCCGAACCCCACCACAAACCGATCCGGTATCTCAAAACATCGAAAATCCACCGGCACCTGGACAATCCTACGCGGCGTCCGATCCAGCAGCGTGCATAGCGCCAGCGAATTCGGCCCTCGCCCCGCCAGATGCTGTAGCAGGTAGCGCGTGGTGAACCCGGTGTCCACGATGTCCTCCACCAAGATCACGTCGTCGCCCTCAATGCTGTCGTCCAGGTCTTTGGCGATCCGCACCATCCCCGGCCCTCCGCGCTGATTGGCGAAACTCGAGATCGCAAGAAAATCCAACCGCGTAGGTACCGTAATCTCGCGCGCCAGCGCGGTCAAAAAAAACACCGACCCTTTCAGCACGCCAATCAGCTTCAACTCGCGGCCCGAGTACTTGGCTGAAATGTCCGCAGCCACTTGACGCACGCGTTGATCGATCTGCTCCTCAGTAAACAAGATCCGTTCGATAGCGGGCTCGTTCATTGCGCCAGCCGTTCCGGCAGTCCGTATTTGATCACCAGGTCGCGCACGTCTTTCTGGTAGAAAACCTGGATATTCACGTGCGGATAGATCGCGCGCAGCAGCCGTATCTTCCGGTTCTTCTTAGTCACGTTGGCCTGCTTCATGGTGGTCAGCTCTACGTAGAGATCAAACTCCGGCAGATAGAAATCCGGCGTGAACGCTTCCAGCACCTTGCCGTCTTTGTCCCATTGCAGCGCAAAACTGCGTGGCTCGTACTCCCAAGCAATCCGGTAAAAATCCAGCAGGTTCGCGAACACCTGTTCGCTCGGATGCCCGAACTCCTTGTGCACCAGGTGTACGCGGTCCGGTGGCACAATCCCGAATCGCGCCAGCTTCAGCCGCACTTGAAACTGCAACTGAGCTTCCGCCGCCAAAGAAAACAGCCCCGCGTCCAGCATGCCTTTCGATTTCACAGCCGCTTCCAGTACGTCCGCCATCTGATCGATCGCGAGCGCTTCGCCGTTCATCACCAGGTCGTAGCTTTCAAAACGAACGCCGGCCCGCCCGAAACGGTGTTTACGCAGCGCAGACTGTTCCGTTTCCATGTCCCATAGCAGGTCCTTCGCTTCCTCGCGCTCCAGCCGCCGGTCCACCATCAGATTGCCGAGTCGCCGCGATTCAGACTCCGTCACATGAACTCGCAGAATCCCAGGCAGGTTGCGGAATAACAGCTCGGCCCCCGTACTCGATACCACCAGATGTTGCTCGGTCCCCAGTTTGGCGAGGATCGAAAGGGCCAGATGCGGCCAGGCCTTATCAGAAATGCCCTCAGCCGCGCCGAATTCGGATGCGATAATGTCCGCCAGCCGCGCTTCGGTCACCAGTTCGCAGTTCAGCCGTTGCGCCGCGATTCTGGCCAACTCCTCATGCCGCGTGGCTGGTTCGCCGGAAACGGTGATGAACGCCATCCAGTAGAAATCGTAGCGCACGCGAGCTACCATGGCGCCATGGTTGCCAAAATGGATGCCCAACGGGCTTTGTTGAAACACTTCCTTGCGGCCATCGCATATCGTACTCAGAAGGCATTGCGCGGAGCGCCCGCTACGGGTTACAGGAAAAAGCCGTTTCTCGTTTCTCGTTTCTCGTTGGGCACGATCGCACCTAACGAGAAACGAGAAACGGCTTTTCCCTCGGCCGAACAACTGCTGCAAGGTCCGCTAGCCGACACGATGACTCACGTGGGTCAACTCGCGATGCTTCGCCGTCTGGCCAGTTCGCCCGTACCTCCTGAAAATTTCGTACGTGCCAAAATCTCCGCGTCCAACTTGGGACCGGACCAGCCCGCGCCCGCCGCGCCCGATCCAGGCTGGAGCCCCGACCTGCCTCCTCCGGCCCCAGGCAAAGGCGTGCCACCGAGCTGGTAATCGACATGGATTTGAAAACAGCCATCCTAAAGGGCGACGCCGATGCCCTCCGCCAACTTCTCAGGGACGATCCATCGCAAGCCAACGCGCTCATCCGCTGGGGAGTGAATGACTGCGTCAGTACCCACCCGCTCCACTTCGTCTCAGACATGCTATTCGAGGGAAAACTTCAAAAAGGCCTGGAGCCGCCGCTCATCGACGCGCTGATTCGAGCCGGTGCGAATCTCAATTTCCAGAAAAACGGCAAGGGCGACACGCCGCTCATTGGAGCCGCCAGCTTGGGAGCCGAAGACGTAGGGCTAAGGCTGTTGGATGCCGGAGCCAACCCCGACCTGCGCGGCTTGTTCGGCGAAACCGCGCTCCACTGGGCAGCTTTGCTCGGCGAGGATCGGCTGGCAGAAAGGCTAATCCCGGGCGCAGATCTGAATCTCAAGGATGAAAAATACCAATCGCCACCGCTAGGCTGGGCCATCCACGGCTGGTCGAACCCACCCGCCGGAAACCAAGGCCGCCAGCGCGAATTAGTGATGCTCCTGGTCGCGGCCGGTGCAAAAGTCGAGCCCGAGTGGCTGGAATCAGAAGACGTCCGATCCAATCCGGCAATGCTCGCCGCCCTGCGCCCCCCCAGTCCCTAGCCCCCAGCCCCTAGCCCCCAATCCCCAGCCCTCCCTCTTGACACAAACCTCCCGTCTAGCGTATATATACACCATACAGTGTTTTTGAGCATCGATATCAACGACCGGCGTGCTATCTATCGCCAAATCGCCGACGGCATCAAAGCGCTCATCGCCAGTGGCCAGCTTCGCACGGGACAACCCTTGCCGGCCGTGCGCCAAGTGGCGGCCGACCTGGGCGTCAATCTCAACACCATCGCCGCGGCTTATCGCGACCTGCAGAGTGAAGGGCTGATCATCGTGAAACGTGGCCTAGGCGCGACGGTGGCATCGCGCAGCACCGCTCAAAAGGGCGCCCAACATTCCGAAGACGAACTGCGCCGCCCACTCCGCACCGCCCTCACCGAATTGGTGCTGGCGGGAATGCCGCGAGGCGAGATTCTCAGCCTGGTCAGTGATGAATTAAGGAGCCTGCTCAAGGGAGCCAAATCGTGACACAACTCCAAATTGTCTTGTTGTACTTCGCATCCATCATCCTACGGATTCCCCGAATCAAGGAACGCTGGATCGCTCCTCTGATGCGCGGTCCGGAATGGTTTTTCGACGTGGCCGTCCCGCAGGATTTTCTGAAAGGTCCTGGCGCGGCGATATTGCGCAACTACCGCTGGCGGCTCTTCATCCCCTGGGGAATCGAGGGCTTGACTCTGGTCGCCCTATGGTTAACCGGCCACCTCAGCGCGGCCAACATCCTCGTGACGGTTACGGTAATAACGCTGTTTACGCGATTCAACTATTACGCGGCCCGGATCGCCACCGAGAATCGGACGCGGCACTTCGAATGTCCGGACGCGAGCCAACCCACCTCGAATGTCGTGCTCTCGCTCGAACCGCGCACGCTTTCCGCCTATACCGACTGGCGGGTGGAAGCGGGCATAATACTGGCTCTATCCGCGGCTGCGCTGTGGTTGGCCTTTCTCCCGGCTACACAGGATCCCGCCATCGAGCGCCGCCTATTCAGCTTGATCGTGATCGACGTGTACGCGCAAGGGGGCTTGCTGCTGATCAAGAGCTGGGTGATTCGCTCCGGCGGCGCCGCGCCCGTGGACAATGTGGAGCAGTACCTGGCCTGGCGGGAAAGCCTGCGCCGATTCACCACCGGCATTTGCGACCTGGTCCGACTGCTTTTCTCGTTAAAACCGTTGCTGGTCGTAAGCTCATCGTCGGCGGTTCAGCTCGATTAACCGCCATAATCGGTTTCGGTGTCTTATTCATGGTCGCCCTCGGTTTTGAATGGCGCAGCCGCCTGGCCTATCTGAAGGTGGCCAGCCGGACCAAGCCCGCCAAATTTCCGTTGTTACCAGCCGCCCAAAAAGCTCGCGGCCCGGTAGGCTTCTGGCCATCGCTTCCGGTGCTCCTATTAAGGACTGCCGACGGATATGCTCTAAATCTCGCCAGCACGCAGGTGGGAATTGCTGGTTTGTACTCTGCAGGATTCGCCGGCCTCTGGATGTGGCTGGTTCGGTAGACTTTCGACCAATAGAAAGAGAGGATCAACAAATGTTTCGAAGATGTCTGCTCGTAGTGTGCCTGCTGAGCTCCACGTTATTTTGCCGGCAACCCGTGATAACCGGCGAGTGGGACGGCACGATCGCTGGAAAACTGCGCGTGATCGTGCGAGTGGATCGCGACGCGGACAATTCGTTGCATGGTTCGCTCGAGAGCGTCGACCAAGGTCACGTCAAGCTGGACTTTGATAACGTGTCGTTCGATGGCAAAAAGTCGGTTCAATTCGAACTGAAGAAAGCGCACGCAATCATGCGTGCC
>PMUN01000103.1 GCA_003166875.1 Bryobacterales bacterium
GAAAACGTTTATGTTGTTTCCTCCTGCGAACAAGATGACTTGGCCGTGAGCTAAATCGTACGCTTGCGCATGGACGAATCGCGGGGGCGGGAAATTTTGCTGAATCTGCTGGGTCCAGTTGGCTGCGGTCTGGGCCACGACCACCGGCGCGCAAAACATCGTCAGTACTGCGACAGCTCGCCACTTCGTCATTGATACTGTTGCCTTCGAAGTAAAGCCACTTTGGGTGACGCTACTAAGTTCTTCATCTCGGGCTTTCGCGGTGACAGCATCATCATCGGATACGGGACTTTGTTGTTTGGAATCCATGACGCTCTCCTTTCGAATGAGGATTGGTTCTCAGCGCGGAGAGCTTAGTGAAGATGGGTAGCCGCTCGGTTGGGAGAGAATCTTTTTAAAGAACTATAGCACAAGCATGTCTTTGGCCACGCTTGGTCCGGAAAATGGATCTGCTTGAAACAGCGCTGGTTCGTCACCGCGGTTCTTGAGACTCGGGATAATGAGCTAACGTGATGCCGAGAGTGCTGGACCCATTCCGGTTCGTCCTGATCGCTGTTGGCGGATGGATGAACCAACATCAACTGCAGATCATCGATTACCTTCGCGAGGAGAACCGAGTTTTGCGCGAGCAACTGGGCGGGCGGCGAATGCGTTTCAACGACGACCAGCGTCGTCGATTGGCCGCTAAGGCCAAAGGGTTAGGGCGAAGGCTTTTGGCAGAGGTCGCCAGCCTTGTCACGCCAGAGACGTTGTTGGCCTGGCATCGAAAACTGATCGCCAACAAGTATGACGGAACCGCGCGGCGTGGACCGGGGCGTCCGAGAACAGCCGTGGATCTCGAGGCCTTGGTGGTAAGACTCGCAGAGGAAAACCGGGATTGGGGTTATAGAAGGATCCAGGGCGCCTTGTCCAATCTGGGGCACGAGATTGCCCGCAGCACGATCGCTGAGATTTTGGAGCGGCACGGCATCGAGCCGGCGCCGGAGCGGAGCCGGAAGACGACCTGGAAGGAGTTTCTGAGCAGGCATTGGGAGTTGATCGTGGCTGCGGATTTCTTCACCGTGGAAGTATGGACCCGGCGAGGGCTGCAGCGGTTCATGGTGCTGTTCTTTATCGAACTTGCGACACGACGGGTCGAGATCGCCGGAATCGCGGCTACGGCGAATGGGCTGTGGATGAGCCAGATCGGCAGAAATCTTACGGATGCCGTCGATGGCGTTCTGAATGGCAAGCGCTACCTGATCCATGATCGGGACCCGCTGTTCACGACCGAGTTCTTGAACATGGTCGCCGATTTTGATGTGGAGTCGGTGAGGCTACCGCCGCGATCCCCGAACCTGAATGCGCACGCCGAGAGATTCGTACGGAGCATCAAGGAATCCTGTCTGGAGCGGATGATCCTATTCGGAGAGGAGTCGTTGCGGACAGCCATTTCCAACTTCGTCGCCCATTATCACACCGAGCGCAATCACCAGGGGTTGGCCAACCGGCTGATCAGCCCCGAATCTGGGCATCTCGGCAACGCAGGGATGGTCCAGCGGCGTCAGCGCCTGGGCGGCATGCTGAACTACTACTACCGCGCCGCGGCCTGAGTTGGTGAAAATCTGTCTGGCCCCGCGAAGCGATCACGATGCCGTAGATGCGCCCGATGCTAACCCGATTCATGCGAATTGAATCATCGGGAACGAAAGTCCGAGTTGCCTTCCCCCCTGCTTTAGTGCGCAGTGCTCACTTAATCCTGTCATTGAGCGAGAGTGGCGAAGATTCGACTTTTCGGACCTTACGAGGTCCTGGCCTCGCGTATCCTTCCAACTTCTCAGCTTCCAAACCCAATTAGTGATCGTATCATCTTTATCTTTTTGTCCTCGCGACGATTTCCCTCGCCACTATGAGTGCGTAATCACCGGAAGCAGGTATGATTACATCAGTAAAAGCGCTTCTAACAATAACGATTTCTCCTGCATCACTGGATATTGGTACCATTTACTGCGACAGGGACGAAACAATAATCGGTTGCAACGACGTTGTTGAGGTGTATACTAAGGCGTCACAACAAGAAGCGGAAATCCTGGGCTACTGAATTTAGTTTCTCGGAATCAATGTCTATTGATTGGATATGACATCTAAGAGCAGCGGTCATTCTAGGTCTCTGGCCGGCTGATTTGGTTCTGAAAAACCGGTCCTGTCCCCTTGCTGACGCGCGGGGCTNNCGCGTCAGCAAGGGGACAAATCGAGCGGTCAGGGACCTAGGCGTTGGATTTGATCAAACGAGGGATCAAAGTTGCCCAGCATCGCGCTAGAGAAGTGACGTAGAACGAACATCCTCGCCGCTTCTTCCGCTTCGCCGCTCAATACGCTTTCATGCGCTGGGATTGTGCTTTGCGCGCACCGGCAGACCTTCCGTTCTTGCGCTTCTTTATCACGCGGTTGAGTTTTGCCGCGTCTGCGATGAGTAGCGCAATGAAGTGTTCCGTCGGCATAAGCGTGTGATCCAAGCACAACCCCGACGATCATGAAGGAAACGGTCTGGTAAGCCCAGCGAACGGACTGCGCTAATCTAAGCAGGATGCTACGACTGCTTATGGCAAGTTTTCTGACGGCGACTGTGTTGGCTGCGCATGGGCCCGTGTACGTCGTGCTCTGGTTCGACACGGAAGACTACATCGAACCGGCGGCGGATGATGCAGCCTTACGGATCGCGGCCGATCTCGATAAATTGGGCGTGCGTGCCACGTTCAAGGTGGTCGGCGAGAAGGCGCGCGTGCTGGAATCGCGTGGGCGGACAGACGTGATCCGCGCACTGGGGCGCCACGACATTGGTTACCACTCAAATTTCCACAGCGTTCAGCCCACACCGGCGCTCTATCTGCGCGGCATGGGCTGGTTGGATGGCGCGGCTGAATTCGAACGCCGTGAAAGGCCCGGCGTCGAAGATGTTCGCCGCATTTTCGGAATCACACCCAGCTGTTATGGCCAGCCGGGTAGTTCATGGGGACCTCAAACATTCCGCGCGCTACTCCGCCTCGGCATTCCCGTATATCTGGACGAAGGGGAGCAGGTGGGAGTCGGCGAACAGCCTTTCTGGTTCGGCGGAATGCTGAACGTCTTTAACATGGGACGGTACCAGCTGCGGGCTTCACTCAACGATGAAAGCACGTTGCCGGAAGCACTTGAAAAATTCGACCATGCCGCCGAGGAGTTGGAAGCCAAAGGCGGCGGGGTCATCAGCATCTACTACCATCCGACCGAATTTGTCACCACTGCATTCTGGGACCTGAATTTCGCCAAGGGTGCAAATCCAGAACGGAACGAATGGAAGAAACCACCTCGGCGCACGGCGGAGGAGTCCGAACGGTGTTACCGCATTCTGACCCGTTATGTGGAACACGCCAAGGCGCGTCCCAGCGTACGCTTCGTGACCGCACGCGAGTTGCCGCTGCTTTATGAGAGCCAGCTCGGGCGCGCCGTCGATCGAGCCTCCATTGCGAGGCATTTGGCCGGGCAGGAAACGTTTCTAGTAGCAGATAACGGCGCGCTGTCGCCGGCGGAGATGCTCCAAATTCTTCTCGGAATGGAGCCGGCTGCTGTAGAGGGGCCTATTGCGCGCGGAGCCACCACATATCATTTTGGGGAAATCTCCCGGCCTGCATTCGAGCGTGCCAAGGCCGACGCTTCCGGATTCATTCGCACGAACCGGCGTTTACCGGCAGAGGTCTGGATCGGATCCCAGAAGCTCTCGCTCGCCGATTTCGCAGCCACGCTGGCGGACGATGACGGCAGCGCGAAGGGTATCGCAGTCCGCAAAGGCAATCTGGAGATGGAGAAATATGTGGCGACGGATGCGCGGCGCAGCTTCGACTGGCCGATCCATCCCGAAGGATTCAGTGCGCCGGAATTACTGGAACTAGCTCGCCTGCAAGCATGGACGCTTAAACCCGCAAGGTTGAAATAGGGAAAGGTGTAGCGACGGTGCGATCTGGGTGCAATCTCCCAACCCTGCTTTACGCAGTATTCACAAGGCGATCGCCTGCCACTTAGCGGACTTCCATGTTGGCCGCCCAAAACGGCGGGGAATGCTTTGAACTGCGCGTGTCGATATGCATCATTCGCCGCTCGCCGGCGTCGGTGAGCTGCGTGCAGTGGCGAGCCCCCCGGGCCACCAGTTCCAATCGCCTGCAATACGAAGAAGCGCTGGACCGATCACAATGCGAACCAATGTCGCGTCAATAAACACGGCTACCGCCAGCGTAAATCCGATCATCTTAACCACCAGGAAGGTTCCGAACGTGAACGCCGCGAATACCACAATCATAATCGCGGCGGCGCTCGTAATCAGGCCTGCGGTTCTGGCTAGCCCCTCCGGGATCGCATCCATTTCGCTCAGCCCGCTCCTCCTCGCTTCGAGGACTCGGGCGACTAAAAACACTTCATAATCCATGCTGAGTCCGAAGACAATGGCAAAGGCGACGATGGGCACCAGGGGGAACACGCTGCCAGTTGCCGCACGAACTCCCAGCAAGCTACTTCCGTATCCATCCTGAAAGACAAGAACCAATGCTCCGAAGGAGGCTGCAACCGAGAGCAAGTTGAGAGCGATGGCCTTCACGGCCGCGAAAAGCGATCGAAACCCGGCCAGGAGCGCCACTAGCGTCCCCACCACTACCAGCGCCATTACCGAAGCAAAACGGTTGAGGACAATAGTCTGATAATCGGCATTGAGTGCTGGGATGCCTCCAATGCGTAGCGTGGCGCCGGGTATTCCCGTGAGAGCCGGCGCGCCGGTCTTCCGCAGCTCACGCACCCAGTTGACCTGACCGTTCAGGGAAACGGAAGCCTTGGGTAACACCTCAAGCAACGCTGCACGTCCATCGCGACTCAGGAACGTTCGACGCGTTTCACGCGAGAGATTGCCGAGGGAAGACCGGTTGCTCTCCGCCAGCGTCGTGATAGAGATCACGCGGTCGGAACGAGGGTCGCTCGCGAGCCGCTTGCTGAGACGATCGAGCGTATTCCACCCCGAGTCCGTTTCCGCAATGGAATCCGTTGGAAGCTCAAGAATCACGCGCAATGATTGAACAATGCCGGCCCGGTCCATTTTTTCCAGCGTGTGAAGCGCGTGAACCGATTCCGCCGCCGGCGGAAGCCAATCCCCCCTGGGGACATTGGTGTTGAGCCGCGCGGCCTGCGAGGCGAGCAGCAGCAAGGGTGTGCCCGCCAGGATGATCGCAAGCCAGGGATGGGCGACAATCAACTTCCCCCACTGCCTCCAGCGGTTNNCCGATGGAACGGACTTCGCTGATGGGAACCGTCAACAGGGCTAGAAATCCGATGCCTACCGTCGAGGCTGAAATCAGGAGTGTCGGACCCGCCTGACGTGCCGCCATGAGGGAGGCTTTGGGTCCGTTGTGCCCGGCGGAAATCGCTTCCCGGAAACGGCTGACCATGAGAAGCGCGTAGTCGATTCCCAAGCCTAGCCCAAGCATTGTGGCCAAATTCTGAACTAGAATGGACAAGTGCCAACGCAGGGCCAGGAACCCTGCAATCGCGAGTGTGGTCGCGATGGCAAGCTGGCCAACGGCCAATGGAATCAGGGCCGCCACCAAGCTTCCGAAAGCCAACAGGAGAAGCGCGAGTGTTGCAGGAATCACCAGACTTTCGCCGTGCCGCACATCATCGGCGCTAGCTTTCCGAATGTCGAAATTGAGCGGTATCTCACCTGTCAGTTCGAGCTTCACCTCTGGATAGCGGCCCCGCAATTGATCTTGAAGAGCGTTCGCTCGCGCGTGAAGCTTGGGGACGATCAACTCGACGGGGCCTTCGGTGGAGGCGAGTCCCACTAGAACAAAGGTTCCTCCTCCTTTGCCTAGGAAAACCGGATCGCGCAAATCGAGACGGGAAACCACTCCGGACACGCCGGGCTCCGCCTTCAGTCCCTCCACAATTGGCGCCAACGCTTGCTCGCCCTCCTGGGAATCCGCTGGTGGCAGTCCCTGAATCACTAGAACTACGCGGTCAACGAACGGCGACCGAAAACGACTGGCCAACTCCTCGGTGACAATATGCGCTTCGCTACCTTCGACGCGGGTTGCAGTCTCCAGATGGCGCTCGGCGTGAAAAGAAAATGGAAGAAGGGCAAGGACAGCGGCGAGGACTAACCCGGCCAGCCAGAAACGGCGAATATGCACGAGATTTATGATCTCACGCCACGAATGAGGTGCTTACCGAGCCGCGACCGGCAGGAAGCGATACCACGAGTGCCGCTCGTTCTGGGTTCGTGGTAGCGCTTCCTGCCGGGCGCGGCTCGGATAAGATTGGAAGACTATGCACAAACTCGCGTTGCTCGGTGTAGTTGCCGCCATTCAACTCGGCGCCGCGGACCCACGCATTGGCTCCTGGACGCTCGCCTCCGCGCAGTCCACCGTGGATCCGCCCAACAAAATCTCCATTAAATCTGTACACCATGAAGTGCACGTAGTAATCTCGGGCGACACCCACGTGGATTTCACGGCGAAGTTGGACGGACATGAAGCGGCCGTACAAGGCAATCCAGGATTCAATCAAATCGAGGTGCGCAAGATCGATAAGCGCCAAGTCGAGATCAAAGAGAAGAAGGACGGAGCACTGGTGGCGACGATTCGTGACAAACTTTCGAGTGATGGTAACGAACTCACCAGCGTGACCTCGCAGACAGGCCGCGCCAACCTGACAAAAGTGTGGACCCGGAGCGGAGGCACGAAAGCCGCCAATGACCTATTCGCTGGCGAATGGACCGAGGATCTCAGCAAGACTCGTCTACGGCAAGGATTGGCACTCAAGATCGAGGCGGACGGAAACGAAGGTGTCCGTTTCTCGGGCGATTATAGCTACACGGCCCGTTTTGACGGCAAGGAATACAATCTGAAAAACTCCAACAACGATACCGTGTCGCTCCAACTCGTCGATCCTCACACTGTGGATGCGATTTACCGGCGAGACGATAAAGTTGCTCAAAGGGATCGGTGGGTGGTTTCCGCCGATGGACAACAGATGACACTAACCACGACAGGCACATTGGAAACAGGCCAGCAGGTAAAGGAGAGTCTAGTATTTCGGAAGCAGTAACGGAGTGGTCGGTGTCTTGAATCCGAGTTAGGCGTGACGCGCTGGCCGCCTTCCGCAGCTGAAACTGCAAGTGCGGCTTGGCGATCGCATGGAACGCCTGCAATTGGCCAGCCACGTAGAGTTCAAGCAGATCGACTCTTCGGTCGTGGCTCAGTTTGAAAGCAGAGCCGTTCCCGATGGGGCCTGGAACCGCGCGCCACATCCGTGGTTTGGGCGTGACACGGCCAAATGGCAAAATCGACGTTGCGAAAAGGGTTCTTTGTGAGACGGCCCATCGCGTGCTAATTCTCGGGAATTTCAGAGTTGCAAAAGTCAGTCGCGAAATGGAGCCCAAAAGCGACTCCCAGCGGCCCCGTCCCTGATGTTCGGTAGCGTTCAAAACTCTGTTGCAAAAGTCAGGCAATCCATTTGGCCGCGCAGTCGGCTTCGCTTCTCTGTGGCGAAGCCGGGCCGAGTGCGCGGAGATTCTCAACGATTGTCATAACCTTTGCCCACTGGAAGGGAATCGTTTCCCACCTAGCCCGGAATCTCGCCTTAACGAGAGGACCCGGATGCCATGAAGCGATCAGAGCTAAACCGGTGGTCGCAAGATATTGCTCCGCCCGTGCCGCACTCTTACCCACCATCACGACTGCAGACAACGCAGGGAGGAGTTTGACAAGCTCCTCAACGCATGTTGAGCCTCGATAGAGTTCTCGGGAGCTCACCTTCCGTGTCCCATTCCACCAGGGAACTACGTTCCAAATCACCGTCAGCTTTCGAGGAATTCCTGATTGTTCCATGAATCTGAACGTTGCCTCGGCGGTGGCATCGTCGTTGTTACGGCTGATGAAACCCGAGCCGGTGCGTTTACTCGACTCAGCGGCCATAGGGCCGGGCTTTTCAAAGAGAAAGAGCACTCGGGCGTCAACACCGCCATCGAGCGGGTCAAACTCGGGGACCTCTGCCGTGGCGCGTCGGCGCAATCCCGCGACATATGCAGTAAGCGGCGCGATGTGAGGTAGATCGAGGATTGCCTTTCGTCGCTGCCGCACGTTCGCATCGGGCATTGACCGTGGCCGATCATCACTGTCGGGACTGAGAAAACATGTTTCGCTCATGCTTGAAGCCTATAAATTCTCGAAAGGAGTGGGCTCAACCGCCGAAAAATCTCAGATACTGAAAACAGCCACTTGGCCGTCAAGTGTTCGGCTGCGTGCGCAAGCTGACCCACCACCGACTTCTCGGACCATAGGGGCGCTACCTGTCTCTGTGCAGTTATCCTCGAATCGATGGCGCGACGTTCACCAGCTTTTCAACTTCACCGGCTGTCCGCGGGGCCACGCGCAGACGATGCATCCGCGCAAGTGAATTGCCTACCGACCGACGGCCACGGCCTTGAACTCACGCGGCGCCACCGAGATGATTCCTTTTCGGTTCATGAATTTCAAAATGCCGTTGACCGTATCTTCGAGAGACGGATCCGGCTGGCCCCAAGCGGCAGCGTTCCGAGCCGCTTGATAGCAGGAGCTGTCATAACGTTTGAACTCCATCGACGAGATGTTGTCCACGGACCCTACCAGAAAATCCAGCAGCGGAAAGAGCAGAT
>PMUN01000374.1:0-10124 GCA_003166875.1 Bryobacterales bacterium
ATTGTTGCGTCAGCCCTTAGTCCGCGAAAGAGGGGATTTAAATGGGTGAAGGGCAGACGCCGGAGACAACCCATAGCGTCCGCGAAAGTGGGCACGATCCGGCACGGGGAATACCCGAGGCATTGGTTCGCACGGCGCTGGACCACGTTCTTCAAAGCCAAGGGTTTCGCTCCAGCCGGCGCTCGCAGGAGTTTCTACGCTACGTTGTAGAGCGGACGCTCGAGGGGCAAGCCGACGCATTAAAGGAACGTAGCATCGGAATCGACGTGTTTGGGCGCTCGTCCTCCTACGATCCGAGCGATGATGCCACGGTAAGAGTGAAGGCGGGTGAGGTCCGCAAGCGGCTGGGCCTTTATTATGCGAGCGAAGGCCGCCTGGACGAGGTCCGGATCGATCTGCCGCATGGCGCGTACGTACCGGAGTTCCATCGCGTGGAGGTGGCGGCGGCGCTGGAAATCACGCACCCCGAGTCTGCCGAGACGGGTGGAGGCTGGCCGCGCTGGGCGATGCCACTCGGGATCGCGGTGATGCTTGCCATAGCCGCAGGGGTTGCGTGGCTTGCCACCCGGCCGGAATCTACCGTAGTGGATCAGTTCTGGGCGCCGGTACTGCACGGCTCCGCGCCGGTGCTGCTCTCTACCGCCTATGTGCCCGTTTACGGCGTGGATCCCAAGATGGCCCCGGAGCGTCCCACCAAGCTGGAAGATTTCGTCCTGCTCACGGATCAATTCGTGGGCGGTGGCGATATGCTGGCGGTGACGCGCATAGCGGCGATGCTGAACCGGATGCACCGGCCGTTTAGGGTGAAAATCGGCAGCGATGTTTCGTTCCAGGATCTGCGGACCGCTCCCGCAGTTCTGATTGGATATTCTTACACGCGTTGGCGCGACATCAGCAAGGAGCTACGTTTTTTCATCGACGCCGAAAGCCGGCCGCGCATGGTGACGGACAATGGCAAGCCCACTCAATGGTCACTGCCGAACCTTCCCGCGGATCGCCGCACGAGCGAAGACTACGCGATCGTGACGCGGGTGTTCCATCCGGACACGCAGGCCATGTTGGTGGAGGTGGCGGGCATCACGCAGTACGGGACCGAGGCAGGCGCGGACATGATCAGCAATCCGGAGCTGCTGGCCGAAGCGCTGCGCGACGCGCCTCAGGGCTGGCAAAACAAGAATCTTCAGCTTGTTTTACATGTCAAAGTGATCGGGGGCGCGCCGGCATCGCCGAAGGCAGTGAAGACGTATTTTTGGTAAGTCGTTTCTGGTTTCTAGTTTCTGGTTTCTGGTTGGGGAACAGGACCATTCGAAGGTCGCTGACGCTGGCGGTTCAGAAGAGCGTTACCGAACCGCGACCGTAAGGGAGTCGGTGCATTTTTTCACGACTCCGCTGGCCAGCGAACCAGAAACGAGAAACCAGAAACGGCTTTTCAGATTTTCAACGACAGCAACTCAGCCAGTTCGCAGAACTCCGCCGTCCACTCCTTTTCGCCTTTTTCCAGCATCTCCGGATACACTTTTTCCAATATGTCGTAGCAAAGATTCTGGAGCGACCACAGAACCAGGGGCAACGGCAGCGACTTCGCCGAGGCCACCTGCTCCTTAAGCCTGCGCAGTTGGTCGAGCTCGAGTGGATTTTGGAAAAAGTGCTGAGCGTTGCGCTCCAGGTGGCGCCGCAAAGTCATCTCGAGCGAGGTCTCGTCCAAAGCCCCATCCGCCGTCCGCATATCCTCCAAGAGGCTCTGAATCAGCTCCAGATTGAGCTCGCCGGATTCCAAAGCACGCCGCAACATACCGTTCAATGCGATCTCGGCAGTGATCTTCATGACGTATGGAACGGGGATGCGGCAATCGTGCATGAAGCGCAGCAGCGGCGCGTAATTATCGTAAAGCTGCCGGTAGGCGGACTCAATTCCGCGCAGAGCGGGCTTCAGGATTTCGTTCAAAAACTTGCGCTGCTCGTCGCGGAACAGGTTCTTAAGCGAGTAGGTGTGGCCCCCGAAGCTTTGATCGATGAGGTGAATTGTATCGGGAACATCCGATCGAATAAATGCATCCCGAACCACCTTGCTCAGGTCGCGGTAAGCCTCGTCGGTCGACAATACCGAGACGCCACCGTGCAAGTTGTGATCGCCGAAGTGAACCACGCCAAACATCAACATCTCGGATTCTTGGGTAATTCTGGAGTTAAAGCGCGCCTTTCCGAGGGCCAGCCGCATTTTTCCGGATCGCTTCAAGCGGTAGTCCTTACTATCCACCTCGTAGGAATAAACTCGCGCATTCTCCGGTATCTGCTCGAATAAAGACGTGATGGCGTAGTGGGCGCCCAGCTTTAACAAATCCACCATGGCAGGTTTAACTAATTTCACGTAAATGTTGGCGCCGTCCCGGTGTTCGGGAACATTACTTTTGGCAAGGGCCAGCTTATCGAGAAATCGCTGCTCGATGGAATCGTCGAAAAATTCCTGAGCCAATTGCACAACGCGGCCGGCGTATTGGATCACCTGCACGGTTTCAATCCCGGAAAGCTCATCGAANNAACCAGCCGCAACTGGTGTACATGAGCATGGCGTGGCGTTCGAGCTCGAGCAGCTTCCACACGTGGACGCGATCGGCGCGCTGCAGGCTCTTGCGCCGGAAGTGGCGGACCCCGAAACGTTCCAGGCTTTCGGGCGACCGGTCGAGAATCACGTCGATGTAATCGTTACGAGCCGCCCATGGATCCTTGAGATAGCGGGCCGCCGCTCTTTCGTAAGCGGGCGCAACTTCGTCGCGCAGCCAATCCAACGCCGCCCGTAAGGGTGCTCGCCACTCCTGGTTCCAGTCGCCATTCGCGCCGGAATTGCAGCTACAGTTTCTGCTCCAGCGTCCCACGCCGTGCACGCAGCTCCAGGCGGTGTTTTCGAAAATTTCAACGACGTGCTCGGGCGGATGCAGCGCGAGATATTCGGCATAGTTGGTGATCCGCGCCAGACCTTTGGATTCGATGTAGCTGAGTGCGTAGGAAAGCGCCATATCGCCGTAACGGTGGTGATGGCCGTAGGTCTCACCATCGGTTGCGATGTGCGCCAGTTGTGGCCCGTTGCGCTGATCGGAGAAAGAGGTCAGCAAACGCAGGGCGAAGTTTTCCCCATTGTTGAGCAGGCGCTCGAAGGCCACGGCGCGCGAAATGGGCCCGTCGTAGAAAAACAGATTGATGGAGCGGCCGGAGGGCAAGTTCAACGTGTAGGGGCGCGTGGGATCAATGCGGCCTCCACTGACATCTTCGCCGTCCACGGATTTGGCTTGCGAAGGGGCCAGCACAGTGTAGCGGATGCCATGCTGGGCCATTATGTCGAGTGTTTCGAGATCCACCGCGGTCTCAGGCAGCCACATGCCTTCCGGGTCGCGGCCGAAACGGTGGCGGAAGTCCTGCAACCCCCAATAAACCTGAGTAAACTTGTCGCGCTCATTTGCGAGCGGCATGATCATATGGCTATAGCACTGAGCCATGGCGGAACCGTGGCCGGAGAAGCGCTGCTCGCTGGCGCGATCGGCCGCCAGGATGTCGCGGTACGTCTCCGGCACTTTTTCCGCCAACCAGGACAGCAGCGTGGGTCCAAAATTGAAGTTGATGCTGGCGTAATTATTGACGATTTTGTCGATGCAGTTTTCATCGTCCAGAATGCGCGAGGCGCCGTTCGGTGCGTAGCATTCCGACGTGATTCGCTCATTCCAATCGTGGTAAGGATAGGCGGAATCCTGTTGCTCGATCGCTTCGAGCCAGGCGTTCTCGCGAGGCGGCTGATAAAAATGGCCGTGGATACATAGATAGCGCATAAAAAACGTTGTTCGGTTATTCGGTTATTCAGTTCTTCGGTTCAAAGGCAAGCGAACGGAAGAACTACTCTTTTCTTGCAACTACCGCGGTCCCATAGCAGAGAACTTCGGTAACGCCCTGCATGATTTCGGTGGCGTCGTAGCGGACCCCGATGATAGCGTTGGCGCCCATCTGGGCCGCGTGTTCGGACATGCGTTGGTAAGCGTGGCCTCGGGTTTCTTCACAAAGCTTGGTGAACAGAGTGATGTCGCCGCCCACCAGCGTTTGCAGGCTGGCGCCTACGGTTCCGAAAATGGAGCGGGAACGTACGATGATGCC
Organism: Bryobacterales bacterium; assembly: GCA_003166875.1. GTDB lineage: Bacteria > Acidobacteriota > Terriglobia > Bryobacterales > Bryobacteraceae > Palsa-89. Next base: position 4,138 of record PMUN01000374.1, read on the forward strand.
GCGCACCAGACCGAGATTACGATCGATCTTGTAGCCATCCAAGGTAAACGCGGTGGTCACCATGTGTGTGTCGACTACAGGCAGTTGTTCTTCCATTTATCCTCTCAGTCCCGCCATGACGCCTCGCATGTAAGCCAGGCTTTTTTGCATCCCCATGAGCGGATCGTCCTCATGGATCTCGTATTCTAACATCACGCCGCCGGTGTAATGCATCTTGTGGAGCTGTTTGAAAATGCCCACAATGGGCAAGTCGCCTTCGCCGACATCGCACTGGCTATCGCGCGCCTTCGAGTCGGCCAGATCCTTGATATGCATGCTGAGGAGGCGTGGTCCGGTTTCGCGGATGGATTCCACCACGTCGACACCGGTTCTGGCGGTGTGGCCGCAGTCGATGCACAGGCCGCAGCGCGGGTCCATGTTCTTCACTACGTCAAGAACGCTCTGTGGCGTGGGGAATTGTTTGTCCTCGGGCCCGTGATTATGCACCGCGATCTTGATGTCGTATTCTTTCACGAACTTCTCCATCTTCGGCAAGGTGACGTGCGTGGGAGCGCAGACGATTATCGGCATCCCTGCAAGTTTTGCGTATTCGAATTTATGCCGGATGTCCTGATCGTCATCCTTGGAGAAAGAAACATTGCCGCCGCCTTCAATGATGAAGCCCGCGTCTTCGAATTCCTTCCGCCCAGCCCTGATTTCGTCCGGAGTGGAATCCACCGGCAGATGAAATTCCTTGATATTGATGTACCTCACGTTCATCTGCTTGAGCATGACGATGGCTTGCTGGCGGGAGAACTTGCGCAGCGAATAGGTGGCGACGCCGAGCTTGAAATCGTGCGGATCGTCGGCAATGGCCGGCATCGCGGCACGGGATGCGGCCAGCGCGCCGGCGGATACGGCAAGAAAACTGCGACGCGAGGAATTCATGTATTGAGTTTAACGTGGGGCGGACCCCCTGGTNNCGTCGGCCGCGGACCAGGGGGGCCGCCCCACTGCGCTACATATGCAGCTCGTGGACCAGGAATGCAAACCGGTCCGCGGCTTCGTCGATGCGCTTGGTGGTGGGCTTCCCTGCCCCGTGGCCGGCACGCGTTTCAATGCGGATCAGAATGGGCGCCGGACCGCCCTGCGCAGCTTGCAACGTGGCGGCGTATTTGAAGCTGTGCCCTGGCACTACGCGGTCGTCGTGATCGGAAGTGGTAATCAGGGTCGGCGGATAGTGGACGCCGGGCCGGATGTTGTGGAGCGGCGAGTAGGCATATAGCGCCTTGAATTCTTCCGGATTCTGCGGCGATCCGTAATCGCCCTCCCAGGCCGCGCCAATGGTGAACTTGTTGAATCGCAGCATGTCCATCACACCTACGGCGGGCATGGCCGCGCCGAACAGATCGGGACGCTGATTCAAAACTGCGCCGATCAGCAAGCCGCCGTTACTGCCACCGAAGATCGCCAGTTTCGGCGTTGACGTATATTTGTTCGCGATCAACCACTCGGCGCCGGCGATGAAATCGTCAAACACATTTTGCTTGTGGAGCTTGGTCCCCGCCTGGTGCCAGGCTTCGCCGTACTCAGAACCACCGCGCAGGTTAGCAACCGCCAGCACTCCGCCCATTTCCACCCAGCCAAGAAAAGAGGCGCTGAAATTGGGGGTTACCGCAACGTTGAAGCCGCCGTAGGCGTAGAGCAGCGTCGGATTCTGGCCATTCCGCTCCAGGCCCTTCTTGTGCACCAGGAACATGGGAACGCGCGTGCCGTCCTTGCTTTTGTAAAACACCTGCTCGGTTTCATAGAGCGAAGGATCGAAGCTCAGCTTGCTTTGGCGCAGCAGCGTGCTTTGGTTGGATTTCAAATCGTATCGATAAAACGTGAGCGGCGCAGTGAAGCTGTCGAACGAGTAGATCAGCTCCGTGTCAGTGACGCGGGCGGGCGAGAATCCCGATGTCCCTAGTCCCGGCAACGCCAACTCGCGCTCAACTTTTCCGTTCAACGCAGTGATCTTCGCCACCGAGTGTGCTTCTTTCAAGTAGCTCAGGATCAGTTTTCCGCCCACATATTGGGCCGAACTAAGCGTGTCCGGCTGCTCCGAAACGATCTCCTTCCAGTTGGCCCGCTCCGGCCGATTCACATCGATCGCGATGACCTGCCCTTTCGGTGCACTGTCGGTCGTAAAAATATAAAATGTACTGCCTTGGTTGCCGAGAAAGTGGAATTGCGCCTGAAGCTGGCCGATCAACTCGACAGTTTTTGGCTGGGCGCCCTGCAGGTCCTGATAGAACAGCAGATTCTTGCCGGCATCTCCGGTTTCGATTTGGATCGTCAGGTAGCGCCCGTCGTCCGACACCGCAGGTCCGAACAACCAGTGGGGATGGTCTGGCCGCTGGTAGATCAACCGGTCCGAGGACTGCGGCTGACCAAGAGTGTGCAAATAGAGCTGCGCATTCTGGTTCGATGCGGTGAGCGCGGCCTTGTTATCCGGCTGCGGAAACCGCTGGTAATAGAAGGCGCGGCCATCGGCGGTCCACTCGGCGCTGGTGAACTTGGTCCACTGCACGGAATCGGGCAAGTCCTTGCCAGTCGCGATGTCGCGCACGTGCCACTCAGACCAATCCGAGCCCGCTTGGGCGATGGCGTAAGCGAGAAGTTTGGCGCTGCGATCCACCGATAAGCCCGAGAGTGCGGCAGTTCCATCGGCACGCAGCGTGTTGGGATCGAGCAGCGCGCGTTCCGTGCCGTCGGGTTTATCCGCCACGTAAAGAATGTCCTGGTTCTGAAGACCGTTATTCCGGAACAGAAAATATTTGCCCGCGACTTCAAAGGCGCTGCTATAACGTTCGTAATTGAACAGCTCGGTGAGTCGCGCATGAATCTTCGCTCGCTGGGGAATCTGCGTGAAGTACGCCGCCGTGACTTTGTTCTCCGCTTCCACCCAGGCGGCTGTTTCGGGCGAGTTGGTGTCCTCGAGCCAGCGGTAGGGGTCGGCAACCTTGGCGCCATGATAATCGTCAACCACGTCACCTTTTTTTGCAGGAGGATAAGCGTATTTGGTCACTTTGAGATCCGCCGACAGCGCCAGCATGGCACACGTCAGGAGTAGGCAGGTTAAGGCTCGCATGTATTTATTTGTTGGACGTTGGGCCAACTAGCCCAGTATACAAAAGGATCCACGGCTGCTGAATGTGCGGAATGCGGCAGTATAATGTTAAAGAGTAGCGATGCCCGTCACGATTTCAGACGAAGTGCTCACGGCGGCTCATATCAGTGAGCCCGAGCTGAAACAGGAAGTTGCGCTGACGCTGTTTCAGCAAGAGCGGCTGACGCTGGCGCAAGCCAGCCGTCTTGCGGAAATGAGCCAGCTCACCTTTCAAGCCCTCCTGGCGAAACGTCAGATTCCGATCCATTACGGACTAGACGAGTTCCGTGAGGACCTTCGGATTCTCCGCCAAACGGAACGGCTTTGATCGTTGTCTCCGACACGTCCCCCATCCTGAATCTGGCGCGCATAGGCCGTCTTGAACTCCTGCCTTTGCTTTATCGCCAGGTGCTCATTCCTTCGGCAGTATTTGAGGAACTCACAGCATCTAAGCGTGATTTACCTCCTGCAGTCGATTTCGCTTCGGAGCCCTGGTTGATCGTCGCGTCGGCAATCGACCAGCAGCGCACAGGAACTTCGGGAAAATTTGGACCCTGGCGAGGCTGAGGCAATTGTCCTTGCCATCGAGCGTCCGCCGACCTTCTGCTGGTGGATGAACGGCGCGCCCGCCGGACCGCCGCTGCCGCGGGGATAACAGTCACGGGTCTCCTCGGCGTCGTGGCCAGGGCGAAACAGGCTGGACTGATCGATCTCGCCAAGCCTGTGCTGGATGAACTGATTGAGACTGCCCGATTCTGGATCGGACCCGAACTCTATAAAGAAGTCCTCTCGGAAATGGGAGAGGTCTGATGTCCCAACGGCGTTTTTCAGTACATTAAGAGCGATGGAAATCGGTCTTCAACTCGAAGTCATCTACCAAGACAATGATCTCGTCGAGGTTCGAGTCTCGGCTTGGAATGGCCTCTTCGGGGGCTCAAGCGATGTTTATCTGAACAAGGGCGAATTGCGAGAGTTAGCCGGAAAGCTGAGAGGGTTCCCGAACTCGTCATTGGACGCTCGTGATTTCACGCTTGGTGCATTCGGCCCTAAGACCGCCGGCGGCCATGTGTTGATCAACTTCCACTGCACCGATGGATCGGGACATGCTCATGTAGAAGCGAAAATTGAATCCAATGACGCTGCTGGCTCCCGCCAGTCCGCGACTCTCTTTCTTCCCATCGAGGCGTCAGCCGTGGACTCATTTGTTGATGCGCTTAGTGGATTGGAGGAATCGGTTAATGCAGCGGCATTCTTGACAAGCACGATCATCCCCCGCTAATCGAAGGCATGTTGTCCGATATCTTGAGATAGAACAAGGAAGAGCGGCTCGCACCATCCCTCGCGGAACTGTTAATTTGGTCTAACACAGCCATGCCCAAAGTTACCCTCAAAGCTTCACCGCGCCCCAAACGCGCCAAGGCCGAAATCCAGCAGGAATTCTCAGAGATTCAGGACGAGATACGCGCGGTCCGCGACTCCGCCGACGCCAAGGCGGACGAACTTGCGCGGCACAAAGACAGCGATGTTCGACAGGCCGTGGAAGGCCTCAGCGTCGACGGCGTAGTGGAGCAAATCTCGAAACTCGGACTCGACATCTCTCGTGCCTTGAGCGGCATTTCCGAGAAACTGGTGGAGGAAGTGAACCAGCTCGCGACGTTGCGCGCTGCCGTCGGCCTGGAGCGCCAGGAACTCGATCGGCTGCACAAGATCGATGTCGCCGCCACCGCGCTCGACCAACTGGTTCAGGAATACGAGAAGCAGAAACAACAGCTCGAAGGCGAGATCACTGCACAACGGTCGGTGTGGGAAGAAAACGTCCAGACCGCGGAGCGCGAGCGGAAAGAACAAGACGATGCGCTCAAGAAACAGAGGCAGCGCGAGATCGACGACTACGAGTACAAGAAGACCCAGGAGCGAAAGCGCGCCCAGGACAAGTACGACGAAGAGTTCCGCCAGCGCGAGAAAGAGAATCAGGAACGACAACAGGCCCTCGACAAGGCCTGGAGCCAGCGCGAAGCCGCTCTGGGTGAACGCGAAGAAGAACTCTCCCGTCTGCGGAAGGAGGCGGCTGATTTTCCGGCTCGATTGCAGCGCGAATTGCAGCAGGCCACCACGCTAGCGGCCAAAGAGGCGAAGCAGCAAGCCGACCAGCAGGCGCTCCTGTTGAAGAAAGAGGCAGAATCGGACCGGCGCGTCGCCGAATTGCAGATCAAGACGTTGGAAGACATGGTTTCGCGGCAAAACGCGCAGATCGCGGACCTGCAAAAGCAGATGGACGACGCCAAGAAACAGGTGCAGGAAATCGCGGTTCGAGCTATCGAAGGCGCCTCGGGCTCGAAGACGCTCGCGCACGTCAACGAGATTGCGATGGAACAGGCCAAGCATCGGGGGCCACAATCGTAGCTCGACGGCGACACTCGTCAGACCTGTTTTTTCACGCTGTTTTCAACAGCTTCTAACCTAGCGCGTTGAGTTCGAGCCCAACTCTGCCGATGGAAAGAGCGGAGGCGGTGGCACAGAACTTGAAGAGAAAATAATGGCCCGCAATCCACTGAGTTTGAGTATTGTAGTACCTTTGGTACGTCCATGGGTCTAGGACCAAGCAACGCTTGGTGATATATTTGATAGTCTCTACATAGTACATGCCCTTTCAGATTCAACCGGTTAAGGAATTCCTTGTCCGGCCTGCCCTTCCGCCTGGGATCTCGCGGATGAGTGACCTGGCTTATAACCTTCAATGGAGCTGGAACCACAGCATCCGGTCTATATTCCGGCGGCTGGACCCGCTCCTTTGGAAGAACTCCGGTCACAACCCAGTCCTTATGTTGGGACGCGTTCCCCAAGCGACACTGGATCG
>PMUN01000374.1:10142-19635 GCA_003166875.1 Bryobacterales bacterium
CTGGTGGGTGTAGGCTTGCTCTATCAAAAAGGCTACCTGCAGCAGGCGCTGAATCCGGATGGATGGCAGCAGGAGCGCAACCCCGTCAACGATTTCTATACACTCCCTGTGCGTCCCGTCCAGAATGATCAGGGCCAGGACCTGATGGTGCACATCAAGCTGCCAACCGGGAAGGTTCTAATTAAGGTGTGGTGCATGGATGTGGGCCGGGTGAAGCTGTATTTGCTCGATACGAACATTCCGGAAAACGACCAGCAGGAGCACCGCGAGATCACCGATCAGTTGTATGGCGGTGACATCCTGACGCGCATCCGGCAAGAGATTGTGCTGGGGATCGGCGGCCTGCGCGCGCTGCACGCGTTGAATCTGAAACCGACAGTTTGGCACATGAACGAGGGGCACTCCGCGTTCCTGGCCATGGAGCGGATGCGCCTCCTGATAGAGCAACAGAATCTGTCGTTCGGTGAAGCGTTTGAAGCTTGCCGTTCCAACAGCGTATTCACGACTCACACTTCCGTTCCCGCCGGTATCGACCTTTTTGATCCGGGCCTATTGTATGAATACTTCGGCGAGTATTGCCGCGATAGCGGAGTGCCATTTGACAAATTCCTGGCCCTGGGGCGATTCCGCCCGGAGAATCACCAAGAGCCGTTTTCGATGGCGATTCTGGCCATCAAAGCCGCGGCGTTCCGCAATGCAGTGAGCTGTCTGCATCGTCAGGTTTCGCAAGAGATGTGGCAGGAACTGTGGCCGAAGCTGCCGGTTTGGGAGGTGCCCATCACATCGGTAACCAACGGCGTGCATCTTCCCACCTGGCTGAACGGCGATCTGGCGCAGCTTTACGATCAGTACCTGCAGCCGGATTGGCGCGAGCGATATTCCGATTCGAAGATCTGGGATTTGGTGGACGACATCCCCATCCAGGAACTGTGGGAGGCGCATCGCCGGCGGAAGCGGAACCTGGTGACCTTCGTGCGTGAGCGGGTGGTAACAGCGGCGTTGGCGCGAAAGGCATCGGCGGCGGAGCAGCGCCGGTTGGCAGACGTGCTGGAGCCTGACTCGTTCACCATCGGGTTCGCGCGTAGATTCGCCACATACAAAAGAGCGACCTTACTATTCCGGGACATGGAGCGGCTCAAGCGCCTGCTCACCAATCGCGAGCGTCCGGTGCAGATCGTGATCGCCGGCAAAGCGCACCCCAAGGATTTGCCGGGCAAGACTCTGATCCGGGAGATCGTGCAACTTTCCCGAAACCCGGAATTGTCCAAGCACATTGTGTTTGTCGAGGACTATAGCATCGAGGTGGCGCGTGAAATGGTCCAAGGCGTCGACCTGTGGATGAACACGCCGCGCCGCGGCGAGGAAGCCTGCGGCACCAGTGGGATGAAGGCCGGCATCAATGGAGTGCTGAACCTGAGCATACTGGACGGCTGGTTCGACGAAGCCTTCGAGATTTCGGGGGGCTGGGCCATCGGCGACCGGGAGCCCTACTCGGATGACCAGGACGAAGTTCACTCTCGGGCTATTTACTCCATATTGGAAAACGAAATTGTGCCGATGTACTACCAGGACCGTGAGGAAGGCGTTCCCGTGGACTGGGTACGCCGCATGAAGCAGTCGCTCATCCATCTCAGTCCGCAGTTCAACTGTCAGCGGATGGTGGGTGAATACATGGCGCAATTGTACGAGCCTGCCCATCAGGCCTATCTGGAGGTGTCGAGAGACCGCTTTGACCCGGCCCGATTGCGGGCGCGCTGGAACGAAGAGGTAGAGAAAGTGTGGGATAATGTTAGTTTCCTGGAGGTTGGCCCAGGTCCGGACGTTTCCGTATTGACCGGGCGCCCCATTCCCATGCGTGCCGTGGTGAATCTCGCTGGCCTCACTCCCAAGGATGTACGGGTGGAAGCGGTGATTGGACGCGTGGGAGTGAACGGTAATCTCGAGGAAACGCAAGTGATGAGTCTTCCGTCGGTGGAACAGCAGGGGAATGCGTACGTGTTCCAAAGGGAGTTCGTGCCCCACCAAACTGGAAGACTAGGGTACTCGCTGCGAATTAGTCCTAATCATTACGACGATCCTCTGACGCGGCCTTGTAATGCCTTGCTGAAGTGGAGCGCGGATTAATACGGCTAGTAAGATTTAGCGGTTTCATAGGGCTGTAACGGGATAGCTATCAGTTTTCTATAGCTTCCCGGAGTTTTTCGTGGTACATAGGTTATGTAGACGCAAGCGGGATTCGTCACACAGGTTCGTCACACGGGTTTATCTCAAAGGTGGTCTTGCCGGTTCCCGCGGCTTTCCTCCGATTGATCCTACGAACTATACAGCTATGAACCTTGGCCGACCACCCCAACTAGGTGGCGGTGCGACAGCACGAATTCCAGGAGTCGATTAGACACATGGACGACGACCGTAAATACAAACAGCGCGGATACATGGATACCGGCCGCGAGTCCAGGGATCGCCCGCTTGGAGAGAGGCCGAAACCGAACGGTCCTCGTCCTCCAATCGACGTTACCGGACCACGCCTACCACGGCTCTTGCAGAATGTAGTGGCGGCCCGCTGTTTCAGTTGTTCCACTGCGCTGCCACCGGGTGTGGATTGGAAAGGTAAGTGTCCCAAGTGCGGCGCCGCGCTGCACTGCTGCAAGCAATGCGCGAATTTCGAGCCATCCACACGTTTTCAGTGCTTGAAACCCATTCCGGCGAGAATCCCGGTTAAAGACCAAGCCAACGAATGTGCGCTGTTTGAGCCGCGAGTCACGGTTGCTCGCGATGCCGCACCAATGAGCAATCATTCGAACCCAGTGCAACCGGCGCCGCGAAATCCTAACGACGCACGCGCGGCATTCGACAACCTGTTCAAGAAATCGGAATAGCCTCCTTCATTCCCCAGCCGGCATGCTTGTAGCCGAACTAACCAGCCCCCATCAATTCCAAGTCACGGATGTTCCACCTGTCTCGGATCCGGAACCAGGCCAGATTCAGGTGGCGGTAAAAGCGGTCGGCGTTTGTGGCTCCGATCTGCACTACTTCTCCGAGGGCGGCATCGGCGACGCCCGCTGCCTCTATCCCATGGTGCTGGGTCACGAGCCGGCCGGAGTGGTGGTGAAGACAGGTCCTGGGGTCTCGGGTTGGTCGGCTGGCGATCGGGCAGTTTTGGAACCAGCTCTGTATTGCTACCATTGCGAGCTTTGCATGAGCGGACGCCACAACGTGTGCGCGAATATCCGTTTCATGAGCATGCCGGCCGAGCCAGGATTTTTCCGCGAGCTAGTAAACCTGCCCGCGCAAAATTTGCTGCCGCTGCCAAAAAACCTGAGCGATGCGGAAGGCGCGCTGGTGGAACCGCTGGCGGTAATCGTGCATTCCATGCATCTGGCCGCGCCCCGGCCGGGTGAGACGGCGCTGGTGTTCGGCGCGGGGCCCATCGGGCTATTGACCATCGCAATGCTGAAGCTGTCCGGCATCCGGCGGATCTGGTCCGTGGAGCCGGTGGGCGCGCGGCGCGAACTTGCGCGGGTGATGGGCGCGGATGCCGTCATCGATCCCTCGGCGGCCGATCCTGTTCGCGAAGTTTTGCGTGACACCTCAGGCCGCGGCGTCGACATCGCGATCGACTGCGCCGCGCAAGGTGACACCATCAACCAGTGCCTGCACGCGGCGCGCAATGCCGGCCGCGTAGTGGTGACCGGCATCCCTGCTCAGGACCATGTCAACCTGGCGTTCCATATCATGCGGCGCAAGGAGCTTACTTTTTACAGTGTGCGCCGCTCGAACCACGATTCGGAAACCGCGTTGCGGCTGCTTGAAAGTGAGCCAAAAAAATTCGCACCCGTGTTGACCCATCAAAGGTCTCTTTCCGAAATCCAGACTGCGTTTGAATTGTGCGCAAGCTATTCCGATGGCGTGGGGAAAATGACAATCAGTTTATAGTTCTTCGTTTCTCGTTTCTCGTTTCTCGTTCGCGACACCGAGCGGTCGTGGCTGCGAACGAGAAACGAGAAACGGATTTTACTAACTATCCATGAAATGATAGGCGATCATGTGGCAGACGATCATATGCGCGTCTTCTATGCGGCCCATGTGAGGTACTGACACCTGAATGTTGAGTTGCGCCATGGCGCCCAGCTTGCCGCCGTCCCGGCCGGTGAGCGCAAGGGTCTTGCAGCCAATCGAATTGGCGTACTCCATCGCGCGCAGAACGTTGGGAGAATTGCCGGACCCACTGATGCACATCACCAGGTCGCCCGGCTGGGCGAAGTTCTTCAGCTGCTCGACGAAGACGCAGTCGTAGCCGGCGTCATTCGAATAGGCAGTTATAGTGGCCAGCGAATCGGCCAGCGACATGATGCGAAAGCGTGAATCGCGATTGTGGCTGGCGCCCTTCACCATATCGCAGGTGAAATGCGTTGCCGTGGAAGCGCTGCCCCCGTTGCCGCAAACGAAGATGCCGTGGGAGGCGTCGCGTGCCTCGCGGAACCATTCGATGGCTTGATCGACAAGTTTGGTATCGATGTGGTCAATGGCCTCCAGCAACGCGGCCTTGTATTGTTGGGGATCGCTCATACCAGGAAGAAATCCAGCGCGTGAGCAAGATAGGCCTTCAACTCCGCGCGCTTGACAACGCCATCCAAGAATCCGTGCTGCAGCAGGAACTCGCTGGTCTGGAAACCATCCGGTAGTTTTTGGCGGATGGTTTGCTCGATCACGCGCGGGCCGGCGAATCCGATCAGCGCTCCGGGCTCCGCGATGTTCAGGTCGCCCAGCATGGCGAAGCTGGCCGTGACACCGCCCGTGGTGGGATCGGTGAGCACACTGATGTAGGGCACTTTAGCCTCGTCTAACCGCATCAACGCGGCGGAGATTTTGGCGAGCTGCATCAGGCTGACCGCGCCCTCCTGCATGCGGGCGCCGCCGGAGGCGGATACGATGATCAGGGGAACGTTGTGTTCCAGCGATCGCTCGATGGCGCGCGTGATCACCTCGCCAACCACCGTGCCCATACTGCCACCGATAAACTTCAATTCAAGCGCGCAGATGTGGACCTGCCGGCCGTTCAGATTACCGGCCGCCGATATGATGGCGTCGCGAAGGTGCGTGGACTTCTGCACCGCGGCCAGCCGCGCTTTATAGGTCTTCGAATCGACAAAGTGGAGTGGATCGGTTGAGGTAAGCTTAGTGTCGAATTCCTGGAACCGGCCGCCGTCAAAAAGCAGCGCCAAACGCGTACGCGCATCAATGCGGTAATGATGCTCGCATTTCGGGCAGACCTGGAGATTGTCTTCGAGCGCCTTCCGCCAGATGATCTGACCGCAATGTTCGCATTTCAACCACAGACCTTCAGTGCGGACGCGCCGCCCGCCTTCTTCCGGATTCAGGGAAGGTTTGTTGCGAGTGAACCATGCCATGGAAATTCCAGTTTGACACACGCCCGTGGGGCAAGTCTCCGACTTGCCGTTTGGACAAGCCGGAGGCTTGTCCTACATCCGCCCGGGAGGGCACAGGATCGGAATCGCTTCCCGCTTGTTTCGGCGATAAACTCGAAAATCCTTGTGGTCCGTCGTTAACACGATGTGCTTCGGGTGAAGCTCGCTCATCCGGATGACACACAGATCCGCCAGGTCAGGCTTCTGATCCTGGTACCTCTTGGCAAGCTCCGCCAGCCGAGCCATATTTTCGGCCACGCTGAATTCTACTTGCAGCATCTCGTCGACTACCAGGGACAACACGTACGTTGAAGATCTCAAGTGAGATACCGCCTCCGCCAAAACAGCCTCGCAGGTCAGAAGTGGTTCAGTAAGCTTCCGGGCAACCTCCATCGCCCATGCGTGATGGCCATCGTCCCGATTTCCGAAGGCAACGATAAACCCGGTGTCGGCGATGCCTTTCATCCGCGTGAGAATCCGCGCCGCTCGGAAAGGTCTTTGGGGCCCCTGATCTTGCCCGCATGGCGCAGGAACCTCTGGTTGCCTTCCTCGGCTCTAGCCCGCTCGAGTTGCTGCCGGACTATTCGCCCGGCGGGCAGGCCGGTCTTCCGGGCGGTTTCGGAAAGCCAGGCGGCAAGCTCAGGAGTGAGGCGGACTGTCAATGTATTACTCATCTGTCGAAATTGTAACACGCGCCCCGTGGGGCAAGTCCTACAGGAGCTTGCCGTAATACATGTTGGTGCGGTAAAGAAAAGCTACGTACCCATTCTGCTGATGGGTTTCGAAGAGCCGGGTCAACTCCGCCATCATCGGCTCATAAGCTGCGTCGCCAGGGTGGGGCGCATAGGAGGAGGAGCGCAACCGGCCGAGTACGCCAGCCAGATCGAATTCCTGAACGTTGCCGAACGTCCGAAGCTTCCAGTTGCGATGGCCGAAAAACTCATTCATCTGGTCCGCGCCAATCTGGCGATGATCCACACGGCTATAATCGGGCGCGTGGCGATGCAGTAACTGCTCGTAGCCGCTCAGAAATCCGCCAGTAACTTCGCGCTCATTCCAAATCAGTGCTACCCATTTCGGAGACCGCAGAATCCGGTGAAATTCTCTCCGTGCCGCGGAAGCATCGAACCAATGAAACGCCTGGCCTGCGGTCACCAGATCCACGCTCGAATCGGGGAGCTCCGTTTTCTCCGCTTTTGCATCCACGCCCGAAAACTTCAGATATTGCGCCAGGAACTGGCCGCCTGCCTGACGCATCTCGCGATTTGGTTCGATTCCGATCACGTGACAGCCGAAATCGAGAAACAGCTTCGAGAGCAATCCGGTTCCGGAACCCACATCAGCCACGGTGGAACTCGATTTCAGGCCGCATTCGCGCTCGAGCAGCGGGATGATCTCCGGCGGGTAAGAGGGACGGTAGCGCGAGTAATCGTCGACGCGCGAAGAGAACCGGCCGGTCGGATCGAGATGCGCCACGACTAGGATGCCAGAGCTTTGACAGCGTCCACGGTGCGCTGGATCTCTTGCCGCGAATTGTAGATGTGCGGCGAAAAGCGCAGACCCTGCGAATCGCCCGACGGCGTCATCGCGATGGAAATCCGATGCTCGTTCCACAGTGAGTCATAGGCCTGCTTGGTGGGGACTCGGCTGATGTCGGCCTTAACTACGCCGCCCGAAAGCTCGGGCTCCAGGTTGGTCTTCAGGCGGACGCCCGGGATCTGCGACAGTTGCTCTTTCAAGGACGTTGCAAGAAAACGCATGCGTGACTCGATAGCATTCATTCCGATCAACAGTGTAAAATCCACGGCCGATTCCAACGCCACGATCCTTGGATCGTCCCGCTGGCCATAGACTTCCAGTTTCCGCGCTCCCTTCAGATGATCCGTCCATCCGGCAGTAACGATGGAAGGCCAGACGCTCGCAATTCGGTCCGATCGCACAAACAAAACGCCGGCTTCGAGCGGCCCCATCAGCCATTTGTGCGCGCTGGCGGAATAGGAGTCGCAGCCGATCTCTTTCAAGTTCACGTCGAGCGCGGCAAAGCTTTGCGCACCGTCCAGATGCATCCAGATACCTCGCCGCCGCGCTATCTCGGCAATTTCCCGCGCAGGATACATAATGCCGGTAGTACTGGTGACGTGGGTGACGGCGATTACGCGGGTCCGCGGCGTTACTGCCTTCTCAATTTGGGAGATTAGCTCCTCGCGGCTCGCCGCCGGCACACGGACGGTAAGACTGCTTACGGTAAACCCTTCTCGCTGGGCACGGACCTTCCACGAATCATTATTCGAAGGATGGTTGTGATCGGTGATTAGAACTTCGTCGCCCGGTTTCAGGTCCACGCCCTTGACCACAATGTTGGTGCCTTCGCTGGTGTTGCGCGTAATCGCGATTTCGTCGGAGGTGACTCGCAGCATGCGGGCCAGCTTGTCGCGCAGACGCTCCCGCATGGCTTCGTATTTCGCGCGATTCTGGAACGACGGATTCGATTGGAAATCGCGCATGAATTCGGCATGCCGATCGAGCACGGGCCGCGAGGCCGGGCATACATTCGCGGCATTCAAATAAATCAGGTCGTCCGACAAAGGGAACTGGCGCTTCACCAGTGACCAATAGGCTTCGCTATCGGGCGTGCTGGACGCGGCACGCAAGGCAGTGGAAAACGCGGTCCAGGAAGCGGGTAACGCCGCGAGCGCTGGAAGGGAAAGAAAGAAATTCCGCCGAGAACTCTCCATCCCACGATTGTACTTGGTGTGGGGCAGGATGGCATCCTGCGGCGGGTTGCCAACCCGCCCGTTTTGCGCCGATTGACAATCGGCGCGCAGGATTCCATCCTGCCTCGCAGAGCAGCATAGCCGCAACCAAAACCGGGCCGACGAGGGCGTCGGCCGCGGACCAGGGGGTCCGCCCCACAAATCGTCGCAGGCTGCAAAGATTTTCGGCTCTAGTAATACACTCAGTTCAGCCGCTCAGTAATGGTGACGGGCCCCGCGATCCGGAAACTGATCCGCGACTCTACCGGGATCTCGGCTAGTTTGCCGCGGGTGAGCACGGCGCCCGCGACACCAGCCGCGGCGCCTGCTCCAACGCCGATGGCCGCGCCTTTACCGCCTCCCGCGGCCGCTCCGATCGCAGCACCAAGCACGGCACCTACACCCACTTTCGCTGCATCATTTCCGGCTGAGCTGGCTGCGTCCTTCTTATAGGGTTCGGTCCGGATCTGGATGTGCTGGCCATCCGCGGTGGACAACTTCACCAGTTCGATTCTCAAGTGCGATGTGCTGTTCGCGCGGCCGGCCGGCTCGGCTTCCACCACGCGGCCCTCCAGCCGCGAGCCTTTCTCGGCGATGATGAATCCATCCACCACCAGCGGCCGGTCAAGCGTCGCCAAAAAGCTATCGCCAACCTGATAGTGTGCCGCGGAGATGGTCTCTCCGATCCGCACGGGTAGCATGGTTCCAGCAGCGATGGTTACCGTGTGCGGCACTCTGATCTCGGGCGCCGTCGGCGCGGGAGGGGCATCTTCGGTCGGGGCCGCTGGCTGCGGAGAAACTTGCACCTGCGCGGGCGTGGGCGGCGGCGCCGGCTCATTCGGAATTTGCGCTTGGATGGGCGGCACGGGGTCTCGCGCTGGTGGCTCCGGCCGCGGTGGCGGATCTTGGTTCCGGGCCACCGTCACGGGTCTTTCCCTGTGAATCTCCCTACGAACCGGGGGCGGCATGGGCGACGGTTTTTCCCGGATCGGTGCTGCGCTTAAGGGCACTTGAGCGGGAGCGGTTGGAGCCGTTTCGGCCACAGGCATCACTGCGGGCGGAGGCGTGGGCCGCGGAGCGTCGGTGGAGACAGCGGCGACCCTGGGCGGCGCCTCTTCCTTCACCGCCATATAGACAATCCCCGACGCAATAACCGCGCCCGCAATGAACGCGATCAGGATCTTCGAATTCATGCTAATCCCCTCAATATTTAAACGTAGCCATCTCTGTTTACGTTTCCGGGGTAGTGGGTCGGTTGCGTTCTTAGTGGGGCGGTCCCTCTGGGCCGCAGAGAGCGGGTCCAGGGGGACC
>PMUN01000374.1:19685-29069 GCA_003166875.1 Bryobacterales bacterium
CGTGCCCAGTTGCCCGGGATCGCGTGCTATTGGAAGCCTGGGAACGCAGAGTATCGGACAGGGAGAAGTTCGGACCTGGGCCGCCAAGTCGCAAAAGCTGGTCTTCTTCGTGATCGGAGATTTCGGAACCGGACAAGCTCCGCAGTACAAGATCGCGCGGGTCATGTGGGATGAATTTCAACGCCGCGCCAAGACTGACAATCCGGTGCGATTCATCCTCAGCGTCGGCGACAACATTTACGGCGACATAACGGGTATTTTTGGCGGATTCTTCCACACCGGCGCTGACGACTCCGATTGGACGAACAAGTTTTTCGAGCCCTACCAACCGTTGATCGCGCGCGTGCCTTTCTTTCCCACGCTCGGAAATCACGACGGCAACGAGACCGAGAAGCGCGCGGACCTCGCGGCGATACTGGACAACTTCCCTTATTCGGAAGACAAGCCCGCGCGCTATTACAAGTTCACTTACGGCAACCTGGCCGAGTTCTTCGGGTTGGACAGCACCAAGAACACCGAAACGGCCCGCCGCGTCCGGTTTATCTCGAGAAGAGTGAGGAATTCCAATGGATGCAAACTGAGTTCGCCAAGCCGCATCCACTGTGGGTCATCCCGTTTTTCCACCATCCTCCCTTCTTGGCGGGCCCGTTGCACGCGGCTAGCTACGATCAGCTCAAGCATTGGGTACGCCTATTCGCGGCGTCAGGAGTGAAGGTGGTATTCAACGGCCACGAACACAATTTCCAGGTGAGCGAGGCGAATGATAAAACCAGTGGCATACACTTTATCATCAGCGGCGCCGGTGGCGAGCTTCGCACCGGAGACGTCCGGAAGAAAATGAAGCACTCGAATATCCTGGGCTGGGCCCAGCAGAACCATTTCCTGGTAGTGGAAATCGACGGCAAGACCATGCGAGTGACCCCACTGTCGTTCGAACCGATGAACGTGGTATCGAGCGACGGCAGCCCCGTTTCGCTGCCCATTACGATCACGCAACCGTAACCACGCGGTCATCGCCCTGGACCAACGGAATGATCGGAATGCTCCCCTGCATGCTTCGGCTGCAGGAGATTGTCGTAATCCGAATCCGGCTGCAGCCAAACCACCGGGACAGAAATTTGGCCAAACATGGATCTGGTTTCGATCCCGCGATCCTTAAATTCGCTCTCGTTCCCTGCTACGTGGTATAAACTACCACTATTAAGGAGGAATTGAAGAGTGGGACAGTCTGAACACACCGTGGGCCCGCTCGAATTCGCGTATGTACTCTTCATGGACATCGTCTCCTACTCCCTGCTTCCCATGGATTACCAAAGTGAGGCCATCCAGCAGCTGCAGGATATTGTCCGCGACCTTCCCGATGTTCGGAGCGCTCTCGACGCCGAGGAACTAATTTGCCTCCCTGCGGGTGACGGGATGGCCTTGGTCTTCTTCGGTGACCCAACCGCACCCTTGCGTTGTGCGCGTGAGATTGTTCTCGCCCTTAGGCAGAACCCAAAATTTGAATTGCGCATGGGGATACACATCGGACCTGTCTATCGTCTCGCTGACGTGAACACGAACCGAAATGTCGCCGGTGGCGGGATCAACTTCGCGCAGCGGGTGATGGATTGCGGCGACGGTGGGCATGTCCTGGTATCGAAGGCAGTTGCCGACGTGCTGATCCAGCTCAGCAACTGGAAGGCAGCGATTCACGACCTCGGTGAACACGAAGTAAAACATGGGGTCCGAGTGCATCTTTTCAACGTTTTCACTGAAGAGTTCGGTAATCCCCAAACCCCGTCCAAACTGGCCCATCCGACCAAGCAAAAGCTCGCCGTTTACGTGGCCACAACCACTTCCGATCTCGACCAGCAACGGAAGGCAATAATTCAACAACTGAATGCATGGGGATATCCCGTAATGCCACGCGAGGCGTTGGCGGTGGAGTCGGGTGATTTCCGCTCGACGGTTGAATCGACTATGGCAGAATGCGGTTTCTCCGTGCACCTTTTGAGTGGACAACGCGGAATGATTCCGGAAGGTGAGGATCAGTCCGTCATCGCCCTGCAATACGAAATCGCTCAGTCACACAGGCTCGAACGGGTCGTATGGTTATCGCCTGGCACGCAACTTCATCCCACGCTGCAGGCTTCGCTGAATGAAGGCTCCCAGGAGGGTCTCGAACGACTGGAGGGCCAGACGATCGAAGATCTGAAGGACATCGTGGAATCGAAGTTGAAGCGCCTCCAAGGAGAAACTGTGTCACCCAAAGCTGTTGGTGGCCGACCAAGCGTCTATCTGGTTTGCGATAACGTCGATAACCCGCATGTTGACCAACCGCCGCAGAACGGCAATTCAACGCATCGCGAACGTGCGCTAGAGCTTGAGGGTTACCTAAACGGCAAAGGGTTTATTGTTTGGCTACCACCCGCCAATGTGCGCGAAAAGAAGCGGCGGGATAAGGATCATTGGGAAACGCTCAAGCTGAGCGACGCAGTTGTACTCTTCTGGGGCGCAGCAGATGAAGGCTGGTTTCGAGAGAATCTGAGGGCTGTCACGAAGGCGCGCACTACCCGAAGTAGCCGACCGTTCTCGGCTGAAGCGATCTATTTCAGTTGCCCCCAGCGAAGCGAGAAGGCCCAGTATAAGAACTACCTGGAATTAGCATTCGAGCAGTTCGAGGATTTCCGGCCTGAAGCGCTGAAACCCCTCATTCAGCGTCTGCTCCCGTCCGGCAAGGCGGCGCAGTCATGATCACCATGGCCGCCTCAAATCCGTTCCCCGGGCTTCACCCGTTTGAGGCGCACCAGGCTGACTTCTTCTTCGGGCGCGACGAGCAGATTGAGGAGCTTCTCGATCGACTCGACAAGATGCGGTTCGTTGCCGTATTGGGGACCTCGGGTAGTGGAAAGTCGTCGCTTGTCCGCGCGGGCCTCATCCCAGCACTTCAGCGTGGTTATTTCGGAGGGGGGAACTGGCAGACCATAATTGTTCGCCCCGGCACTGACCCCATCGTGGAACTTGCTGGCGCACTTTCCTCAGATTTCGATCTATCCCGGTCCGAGATCCTTTCTACGCTCCGACGCAGCAGTCTAGGTCTGGCGGAATTCGCCCGTGAGCATCTTCGGCCTAGCCACAACCTGCTCATCGTAATCGACCAATTTGAAGAACTGATCCGTTATCGAAACGAAGCCTCCGAGCGAGGCGGCAGGGAAGAATCGGCGGCGTTTGTGAAGCTTCTGCTGGCCGCCACGGGGCACAGTGAACTTCCGGCACCCGAATCCGCCGATCTCCATATTTATGTTGTCCTCACGATCCGGTCGGAATTCCTTGGCAAGTGTTCACAATTCCGCGGCCTGCCGGAAGCTTTAAATAACAGCCAGTATCTGGTGCCGCGCATGACGCGGGAACAACAGCGCGAGGCTATCGAAGGACCGATCGGCATGGCGGGGACGCGCATCACGCCCCAACTGATCCAGAAACTTCTCAATGATGTCGGCGACAATCCTGACCAACTTCCCGTCCTGCAGCACACTTTGATGAGGATGTGGGAGCAATCAAGCGAGGCGCGGGAGCAAGGAAAGCCTATCGATCTACCACACTATGAGTCGGTCGGACGGATGGAGAGAGCGCTGAACCTGGACGCCGATCGCGCCTTTAGTGAGTTGGGGGCTGACCCGAGCCGGGAAGCCATCGCACGACGCTTGTTTCAGTTACTTGTCGAGCCTGGCGCGGAAGCTGAAGAGACGCGTCGCCCCAGCCCGCTCTCGGAAATCGTGGCCGTCACAGGCGCCGACGAGAGCGACGTTCGGCAAGTGATCGCCGTTTTCCACAGAAACGGGCTTGTGACGCTCTCCGAAGATGTGGATCCAGTGGTTGATATATCACACGAGAGCCTGATCCGGCTTTGGGAAAGATTGAGCGCTTGGGTCAAAGAAGAGGCTGAATCCTCGGAGACTTACCTCCGGCTGGCGAACTCGGCAACCAAAGGAATGGCGCTTTACCGCGATCCCGAGCTGACCCAAGCATTGCGGTGGAGGCAAAGAGAGTCTCCAAACGCGGCCTGGGCGAAGCGTTATTCGCGGCCGGGTTCGAACGCATTTTATCAGGCGATGGATTTCTTGGAGCGGAGCCGCAGAACACGTGACCGAAATCAATGGGTGCGGCGGGCTGTTTTCCTGGGGTTGTGTCTCCTGTCTGTAGTGCTGGGCGTGCTCGCTTTTGTGGCCTGGAAGAACGCCCATGCAGCCACCGAGAGCGCACGCCTCGCCGAAATGAACGCCGTCGAGGCCGACAAGCAGCGGGTAGAAGCCCTGTTGCAAAAGGCAGAAGCGGACAACCAACGGAAGCACGCGGAAAGCGAAGGAATCCGCGCCGACAAGCAGTGGAAAGCGGCTGAGAAAGCCGGCAAGGAGACGGACAGGATTAGATCGATGTCAGTATCGGCACGACGTGAGGCTTCAGGACGCCACTTGGCTTCGCAAGCGCGTACGCTGCTTCGCGGCGATGCTTCCAACTTCGAAATTAGTACGCTCCTGGCAATCGAAGCGGTTCGGCGAAGCCCCCTGTTTGAAAACGACCTGGTGCTCCGGGAATCCCTTCGTCTCCTGCCGAGGAATTCCTTATCCGGGCCGGCTATGGGAGGTGAGGTGTGGCAGCGAACTGGAGTTAGTGATCCGGATTCGGTTACTTTGAGCCCAGATGCACGTTTTGTAGTAATCGACGAAGGCCTGTTCGAAATCCAAAAGGGAACGGAGGTTTTGTGGCGCTCCGCCGATAATTCCCATGTCGTGGGGAGGCCCGGCTTCAGCCCTGACGGGCACTTTATGGCGATTAGCTCTTTGCAAAACCTTTCCGACTTAACAGTTCATGTGTTTGATTTGGCCGCGCGTGAAGGAAAGGACATCTTGCCGTGTAATTCAGAAGGTCTTCAGAATTTATCCCCCCTCCCTCAACAACCGAGTATGCTGGCTGTGGCCGCTAGCCCGGACGGAAAATGCGCGGCCGCAGGGTATGCGCCGGCGGTCTACAGCGCCGACGGGCGGTTTGTAGCGTTCGCAGTCAGCAACTCCGACAGTGATTCCGATACCTCAATCTTGCCCTACACCACACTTCTACTGGATGCGGCAACTGGAAAGTCGATCTCGCCCCTGGTTCACGGCCAATCCATTCTACATGCGCTGGTTTTTAGCCCGGATAGTCACTTCGTTGCCAGCGCCAATGACGACGGACTCACACTGTTTAAGGCGAGCTCAGGAAGGGAGGTATCTCACGTCCCGTATGAGGTTCCTTTGACGGCGGTGGCTTATAGCCAGGATGGGCGCTTGCTCGCTACCGCAGCAGGCAAGACTGTGAGTATTTTCGAGGTGGCTACCATGAACGAGATCGTGCGACTTATTTTAGATGATAGTGTGCATTCGATAGCTTTCAATCGGAACGGACAGTCCCTTCGAACAGCGAGTGGTTCCCGAACTATCAGGTTTCAAGATTACCCCATTTCTTCGACCGACCTAATCAGCGGCGCCTGTTCTAGAGTCAGTCGGAATCTGACCCATGAAGAGTGGCAGCGATATGTAGGCAACGAACCTTACCAGCAAACCTGCCCGAATCTTCCCTGACTCTACGCCCGCTAGATCCCATAAGCTAGCTTCTCCCAAGCGAAAACAATCGATACGTTTTGTTTGTTGACTATTGCTTTCGTTCTCTTATACTATTATCAAAACCCTCTGGGTGGAGGGAACCTTCGAAAAGGGATCGAGGGGAGGTCTGAAAATGCTACCAAACGCACAGAAACTGGTGCAGTTCACGGTATTGCTGGGTCTGGTCCCGGCATTCGTTTTGGGGCAGGCCAGCTTTGAGGCCCAAGTCCGTGGCGTTGTGCATGATGCGAGCGGTGCCGTCGTTGCCGGCGCCAAGATCACTATTACAGATGCGGGAACGGGCATTTCCAACACGGCCACCACAGACGACCGCGGGTCGTACACCTTCAACGGATTGCATCCCGCCACTTATACTGTGAAAGCTGAAATGTCGGGTTTTCGGCCGGAAGAAACGAAGAATGTAGTTCTTGGGGTCAGTCAGCAAACGAACATCGATTTCTCCATGCAGGTGGGCGAGGTGCAATCCTCAGTGACAGTTGTTGAGGCGCGACCCACGCTCGATACGGGCAGCGCGGAGATTGGCACCACCGTGAGCGGCGAGTACACACGCGAGATGCCGCTTTATGGCCGCAGCTATTTCGGACTGGTGTTTCTCTCGGGCGGCGTGACGGAAGCGGCCGGCAACGGCATCCGCGATAACTATCCATCCGGTACCAACTTCGTTTCGAATGGGCAGCGCAACGCGACAGCCGAGGTGCGCTTCGACGGCGCTCCCCTCAGCGCGCCGGAGCAGGGCGAGGGAGGGAATTCCAACGTCTACTACACGCCGTCGGTGGAGGTGATCCAGGAATTCAAAGTGGAGAACAACAGCTTCTCGGCGGCATACGGAAACAACGGCGGCACCGTTCTCAACATCGTGATGAAGCAGGGCGGCAACCAGTTTCACGGCAGCGGCTGGTGGTTCGGCCAGCGGGATGCGTTGGACGCCAACGACTTCTTCAGCAATCAGGCCGGTATTCCCAAGCCGCCCCATACCCACAATCAATACGGCGGCGCCATCTCAGGACCGATCAAAAGGAACAAGACTTTCTTCCTGTTTGATTACGAACGGCAGAACGACGTGGGTAGCTCGCAAGTCGTCGCCACCATGCCGACGGCTTTGGAGCGGACCGGGAATTTCTCGCAAGACTACACCTACGACGAAAACGGGAATCTTGCGCCTGTGACCATCTACAACCCGAAATCCATTGATGCCAACGGCAACCGCACGCCTTTTCCCAACAATACAATCCCGGCCAGCATGCTGGATACGGTGGCCAAGAATCTGCTCGCTTATTTTCCCGAACCCAACGTCACCGGTGATGCCGGCACCAACTACAACAACTTTCGCCGCAACGTCCAGTCCATCTACACCGGGTATCAGTTCGACGCCCGGGTGGATCACAATTTCAACGACAACAATCACCTGGGTGTTCGCTACAGCCGGGGCCACTACATCAACCCGACGGGCGAAACCTACGTCGACGATTCGTATACATACAAGACCGATGTGCACAACGCCGTGGTGGATTACACGTGGACCATAAGTCCCAACCTCCTGTACACTGCCCGCATCGGCCTGGATTTGGCAATTGCGCCGGGGAATACCAACTATCCCAACCTGACCAGCGTCGGATTCCCCAGCATCCTTGAAGCCAATGGACTCACGCGGATGCCGATGATCGAATTCGATGAGACCTACACGAACCTGTTCGACCAGTGCTGCGTGGATACGCACTTTAGCCACACACTGTATACCTATTCGTCAGAACTGGTTTGGGTGAAGGGATCGCACTCCATCAAATTCGGCGGCGAGCAGAGGCTCTTCTACAACAACTTCTGGCAGCCGGACAACCCCACCGGGCTTTTCAACTTCGGACCGGACGCCACGAATGCGCAGCCGGGGAACGGCATCGTCACCCAGGGCGACCCGTTCGCCAGTTTCCTGCTGGGTTTTGGAGATAACACCAGCGGTCCGCTGAATATCAAACCGCCGGTCGCCAACAAATCCAAAGAAACTGCTTTCTACATTCAGGACGACTGGAAGGTGAATGCGCGGCTGACGTTGAACATCGGGCTGCGGTACGAGTGGAGCACTCCCTATACGGAGCGCTACAACCGCTCGACGTTTTCGGATTTCACGGCTTCGAGCGGCGTCAACGTCCCTGGCCTCGGGGTTTTGAACGGCACCACAATCTTTGCGAGCCCCGGGGATCGCACGGTCCCGGTCGATCGAAACAACTTCGCGCCGCGATTGGGATTAGCCTATAGCTGGGATTCGAAGACTGTGATCCGTGCCGGAGCCGGCATTTACTACGGTGCGAACATCGCTACCAATTTTCAATATCCCGGCCCTCCCTTCTACAAGTCGGCGCCCATTTACTTCTCCGAGGATTTTTACCAGACGCAATACGCCACCTTGGAGAATCCATTCCCGGCCGGGCTGCCCCCTCCTCAAGGCAATACCTACGGCAAACTCGCTCAGTGGGGATTCAGTAATCCCGGCGACCTCAGTTATGAGACCGACCGAAACCCGCAAATCTATCAGTGGAGCGGCGGAATTCAGCGGCTGCTGCCGAGTGACGTGGTGGTCGCCGTGGACTATTCGGCCAACCGCAGCAATCACCTCTCCTGGGGCAGTTATGGCACTGGGACCCGGAACCAGAACTTCATTCCTTCCTCCGTCGCGAAGAACTACACCACGGATCAATTGAATGCGCTGGTCCCAAATCCATTTCAATATTTGTTTGTGGGACCGAATGCCATATTCAATGAGCCGGATTCCCGGTACAACGACCCGACCATCCCGCTGTTGAACCTCTTGCGGCCGTATCCGCAGTTCGATGGCGAATTTGACGGCTTTCCAAATCTCGGCGCGAACTCCCGGTATGATTCCATGCAGGTGCGATTCGAGAAGCGCACCGGTAAATACTTTACGATCCAGGGCAGCTATACGCTTTCCCGAAATACCGACGATATTTCCTCCGGCAACAATAGCTGGGTGGGATGGTACAGCGTGGGAGGGCCGCAGGCGCTGGACCAGCTCAAGAATGAGACCAGCCTGAGCGCCAACAACGCGACGAATCGCGTGGCGGCGGCATTCACGGCGCAGATTCCGGTTGGCCGAGGTCTCTTGATTGGAAACAACATGAATCGCGTGCTGGATACAGTGATTGGCGGCTGGTCGGCATCTTCAAATGTTACGCTGCAAAGCGGACAGCCGGTAGCCGTCCGGATGGCCATAAACCGGCTGGCAGACGGATTCCAGCGGCCCAATGTGACTTGCTCAAATCCCGGCACGGGAATCAGCTTTCACGCTGCGGCGGCCGCGCTGCTCAACGGAGCGTCCAGCGGTTTCAGCGTATTCAATCCGAACTGCTTCGCCGATCCAGGTGACGAGCAGCTGGGGAACGCTCCCCGCTACTTCGACAATCTGAATTCGCAGGGTATCAACAACGTCGACCTTGCATTGCGAAAGCAGATTAACATTCGCGAGGGCATGAAGTTTCAGGTGCGGTTGGAGGGCTTCAACGCGTTCAATCGAACGCGCTTCGATCGAGCCAACTATCAATTCGGCGCGGGAGGCTTTGGCCAGGTCACAGCGCTGGCCAACGGCTGGCACGCACGGCAAATCCAGGTAGTAGCGCGCTTCGAATTCTAATGAGAATCCATCGTGGCGTACGCACTCATGCGTGCCGCGTTCACACTCCTGTGAACGCCTGCAGTTTCCGCCCACAGCTCAGTGTTCGCAAGAGTGCGAACA
>PMUN01000325.1 GCA_003166875.1 Bryobacterales bacterium
AGAGTGCGTGCGCCACGATGGACTCTAGCGCAATTGATCGAGAGCCTGCTGGGCCTGCGCATGGCCGGGATGCTGTTTGAGCAATTCCAGGAGGACCGAGCGAGCTTTTTCTTTATTGCCCTCGATCGCGTAGACACGGGCCAGGTTTAAGTAAGCCTGGTCGAAGCCGGGTGCAACGCGGATGCACTCTTCAAAGCTGCGCACTGCATCATCGCGCCGCTGGGTTCGCAGATACAGCACTCCGCGATTATTTAGAGCTTCCGGGTAAGCGGGACGAAGTTGCAGCGCTCGCTCCAGATATTCCGAGGCGTGGCTGGTGTCGTCGGTTTGCGCGTAGACCATGGCGAGGCTGTAGTTTGCTTCCGGGTCCTGCGGCCGCGATGCAACAGCACGCTGCAGCACTTCAAGTGCTTCGGGCCACCGCTTCTGCTGGCGATAGGCATTGCCGAGATTTTCGAGCGCAATCCAATGGTTGGGATTCAGGTGCAGAGCCTCTTCGAAGCTAGCGATTGCATCGGCGGTGCGGCCTTCGCGCGTGGCCAGGAGTCCGAGATTGTTCCAGGCGTTGGGGCGGGTGTCGGGATAGCTGGCGTTCAGTTTCAGGGCTTGCTCGAAGCTTGCTCGCGCTTCCAACGGCTTCTCCTGTTTCAAGTAGACGCTCCCCAATCCGTAATGAGCTTCGGCGCTGGATGGATCGTCGTGAAGTGCGAGGCGAAAGGAGGATCCGGCTTGGTCGAAGTAGCCGCGCTGGAAAAAGGCCGAGCCGAGAGACAGATTGTTGCGGCCGAATTCATATGTTGCGGAATTGCCGGGGAAGGGGAGGGCTTTGGCGAGGCGCTCGGCGGCGGTTTGCGGAATCTGACGGATATCGCGCTCGACCTGAGTTTGATTGACCGGTCCCTGATAAATTTTGACAATGTCGCCGCTCGCGTCAATCAGGAACGAGGTTGGAAGGCCGAGGTCGCGATGACGGTCGAACAAGTGGCGATAGAGAATGTTGTAAATGCCGGCGACGTCGTCTGATTCGCGCGGGGTTATGGTGAGGGATTGAATGCCGTGGAGTGACACAGCCGGTCCGAAGGTGAGAAGTAACGGCTTGCCTCCCAGGTTCGCACCGGGAATTGTGGGGGCGGGGATGGGAACTAATAGCCAGGTTTCGGGTGACGGTGGCGTGTCGGGTCGCTCCCTTCCGGTCGCGGCTCGGTTGGTGTCGATGTGGTTGGGGACGGTATGATTAGGGGCACTGGTGTGGAATGGTTCGGTGCGCGACGGAGGCGCGCCTTCGTCTACCCAGATTCTGTGATTAATTGGGAGATCGTTCAGTTCTTGCACCAGACCGCTTGGCCACCGGATGGTTGCTTTCGCCAGCTTTGCTGAGCCCAGACCGAAGAAAACGTCTTTGCTGTGCTGAGAGAGGAATCCGGAACCTGCTTGCAACCAGCGCGTCTGGCGGCCGGCTTCTGTTTCGATAGTAATGGCCGCGCCGATGGCGTCCCGATTGCTTTTGACGCCGCGGAGGCGGAAGGCGATGGACGGCGGCAGGTCCGGAAGAATGTTCTTGAGCAGCCTCAACTGCGGACCGTTGCGATTCTTCAGGAACACTTCCTGGCGGCCATCGTGATCGAAGTCGGCTAGAGCGAACGCTCTTCCGTCCTCGATAAAGTCCAGATCCACGGCGCCTGAAACGTTGGAGAACGTTCCGTTGCGGTTGTTCGCGTAGAATACATTGCGCTCAAATCCGCTCCAGGTGTAATCGGAGCGAATTAGTTGGTTCACCGCATTCCAGCCTTGCTCGTAGTCCTGGGATGGCTTGGCTTCATCGGGCGATTTGGCAACTACCTGCCGCCAGAAAAAGCTGTTCAAGTCCTGGCGGATTGGTCCGGAGATCATGCCGTTGGCGATATAAAGATCTGCGAAGCCGTCATGGTCGAAGTCCCAGGCGTCGCTCGACCAGGACCATCGGCCGTTTCCAATCTGCGCGAACATCGTGGCATCTTCAAAGGCGCCGTTGCCGCGATTCCGGAACAGCGAGTTGCCCATGGCGTGTTTCTGATACAGCGCGCGGATCTCGGGAGGCGAGTCTTTCTTGAAGTTGTCGGCGGCGGAAATGCGTTCGCCGGCGGCGGTCCACATATCGGCCACGTAAAGATCCGGAGCGCCATCGTTGTCGTAATCGGACCAAGAAACGCTCATCCCCGCGCCGACGTCTTCTACGCCGGCCTGAGCGGCGATGTCGGTGAAGGTTCCGTCAGTGTTGTTGCGGTAGAGATTCTTGCGGCCAAAATCGTTCACAACATATAAATCAGGCCATCCGTCGCCGTTGTAATCGCTCCAGCCGCAGCAAAAACTGTAGCGCGCGTTGTTCTGGTTGAGACCGGTCTCGCGCGTAACGTCGCGAAACGTTCCGTCCCGGTTGTTGCGCAGCATGAAATTCGGCGGACCGTTTTCGGCGGCGTAGTAAGGTGTTGGGTATTTGTACTGATCTGTTCCTTGATAGTAAGAGTAGAGACAAAAATAGACGTCCAGCCAGCCATCGCGGTCGTAGTCGGCCGCGGCCGCGCCCGTAAAAGTACCCTGCGGAACGTTGGCGAACTGAAAAGCGTCAGGCTTGAGGCGAAACCTGCCTTCCCCTTGATTCTGGAATAGCAGAGGGCCATTAGCGCGAACCACCACCAGGTCCTGGCGTCCATCATTGTCAAAATCTGCGAAGAGCGCGCACGCCGTATTTTCCAGGATTCCGACGCCGGAAGTTTCCGTGATGTCGTCGAACGTTCCGTCGCCACGGTTTCGATAAAGCCGGTTGGGGAGACCGGCAGGCTGGCAAATGTAGACATCGTCGAAGCCATCGTTATCGATGTCGCCAATAGCAACGCCATTGTGCCCGTAAATGTCGATGCCGCACGCGCCGTCCAAACAGGTGCGCCAATAGTCCACTCCGTGAATGAGCTGCTCGGAATAAGAGGCATTGTGACCGATCGCTTGCTGCGCGATATCCGTGAACCACTGTCGAGCGCATCGGCTGCGGGTCTCGCCGTTAGCCCGCCAGTGCTGGAGCCGGTAGTCGGCCGTCCACTCCAGCTCCCAAAATCCCACGCGCTGTTCACGATGGAAATCTCCTCCGCTGCCTACCAACTCATAGCGCACGCGGGTTTGTAGCGTGCCGGAGCTCGCGGAACCAATTCTCGTGACCTGGAATTCGGCGGTTACGATCTTAGAAAATCCAGACAGGGTTGATCGCAAATCACGGAGAAAAACATCGCGCGGGAGAGTGGCGTCGGGAGCGAAGGAAATGTGGTGAATTTCGAGAGCTTCGCCAGGACGAACCGGCCGGGTCTGCGTTGGCTGCGGAGAGAAGCCTCGGAAATCCGCGGCAAGAACCTCGTCGATGGCTCGTAATTTGCTCGGAGAGTCCAGGAGCTCCGAGGTCCATTGCGCAAGAATGCCGGCAATGCGGTCAGAATGTTTTTCGGTGATGAAATCGTCCAGACCCGCGTCAGTCTTGCGGAGCAGTGTATCGAGGGGAGTCTGAACCCGGTACTGAGGGTGAAAATGGAACGGCGTGCTGTTTTGAGCGCCTAGCCGGCGAAGGAAAGGGAACGCGAGAGCTTGGCAAAAGCGGAAAAGAAAGTTGCGTCGTTGCAGATCGCTCTGGGTCCTACTTTCGATCTTTGCACAGGATGGTCTTGGGTGTAACGCCCAGTACCCGGCGCATATGATGGGCGAGGTGGCTCTGGTGAGAAAAACCCGTTTCAAGGGCAACCTGGCTGATCGGTAGCTCTCCTTCGGCGAGCAGTGATCGCGCACGTTCCACACGGCGCTGAATCACATACTGATGAACCGGGTGACCGACCGAGGTACGGAACGCGGTCTTGAAATACGATGCGCTCAAACCGGAGACTTCCGCGATGTTCTGGAGAGACAAATCCTGACTGAGGTTGTCCTCAATATAGGAAAGCACCTGCTTGAGCCGGCGCCCGGGAATGCCTCCCTTAGGGGACGTCACTTCGTGCGATTGGGACGAATGCCGGTTCAGTAAGTGAATGGCGAGCCCCTGGGCCAGGCTCTCAACATACAGGCGTCCGTTCGGATAGCCGGTCTCCATCTCCGCTTCGAGCGCCCACCCGATGTGCTCGATCTTGGTGTCGCGCGTTTGGAAACGATTGAGGATTTCAATGTGGCGCGGGTCGTGGCCGGATTCTTCCGCTACGGTTTTCAGCAGGCTTTGCGCCACGTTCAATAGAAGGATTGTATCGGACTCCTTCATTTCCCATCGGCTGGGAGTGCCGGCGGGAATGATGTCCGAGTAACCGTGGACGCTTAGTCCCCGATGTTTCATACCACCTCTTGTGCAATCAACCAGGACGGAACGCCCGACATGAATAGCAATGGTTGTAGTTGGCCGGCCAGGAACCTCCAACACTCCAGGCGGGTCGGTTCGCAAACGTATCCCCAGTTTCTCGGACACGCTAGGTAAGCTTGGAACCAGAGAAAGTCCAGGACCTTGTTTAAGCTCTTCCACACGCCCCTCCCAACAACTACCGTGCTGATATTATCGCTCGGAATTTCTCGAATGAGAAGCACTATTGTAGGGAAGAATCCAGGCGCCACCATCTTCTGAATTCTGGATTCCGAATTCTGAATTCAGGATTCCGTCTCCTCGCGAGGAGCGGAATCCATCTTGCCCGTCCAAACTTGTTCCAGTCAGTCAGAACCTGCTCGACCGCGCACTCAACGCCGTGCAGAATTGTTGCATCAGGGTCGTGTGGATTTGATTTCCAGATTTGAGGCGTGATCGTTACCTAAATTCTTCGGACAGCCGCTGACAAGATTTGTCAGGGGAAAGGGATATATGACGAAGCTTTCGTGTTGGCTGACAAGTGTCTTCTGCGTTCTGATGTCGACTGCGCTGCTCTTTGGGCAGGGCACAAGTGGTGCATCTTCCGTAACGGGACGAGTCACGGATTCTAGCGGCGCTGTAATCGGGGGCGCGGAGGTCACGCTAATCGACGTGACTACCAACATCCCCATAACGACGCAGAGCAATGCGGCGGGCCTTTACATCTTCAACAACGTGGTGGCCGGGAAGTACACCATCACCGTGTCCAAGGCCGGATTCAGCAAGGCCGAGGTGAAGGATCAGGAAGTGCTGGTTGGTACGGCTACCACCGTCAATGTGACACTGGAAGTCGGTCAGATCAGCGAGGTGGTGGAAGTAAAAACGGTGGCCGGCGCGGAGTTGCAGACCTTGAATGCCACCATGGGTACGACTATTACCAATGAGGGCATGATGGAGTTGCCTGTCATCAATCGCGACGCGGCCAGCCTCATGTTCCTGCAGCCCACTGTGGCGCCGACCATGGGCGGGATGGAAAGTAACATCACCAGCGGCCAGGTAGCCGGCAACATGTCCGATCAAAATACCTATCTGCTGGACGGCGGAAACTCAACTAGCGATTTTGACGGAGATAACGGGACCTATGTAGGCAGCCGTTCCGGCGTGGTGCCGACCCCTTTGGAAAGTATCCAAGAGGTCCGGGTCAACACCAACAACATGACCGCCGACTTTGGCCTTTCCGGCGGCGCGCAGATGTTGATGAACACCAAGCGAGGCACGAATCAGTTCCACGGCTCGGCCTATGACTTTTTCCAATCCGACGTGCTGGCGGCAAACGACTGGTATAACAACTTCAACGACCTGGGGAAGCCGAAATCCCACTACAACCGATTTGGCGGCGCATTTGGTGGACCGGTTCTTCCATCGTTCTGGGGTGGGAAGACATATTTCTACGCGAATTATGAAGGGGAGCGATATCCCCGGTCTGGACCCTACGAGAGGACCGTTCCTTCGGATCTGTTTCGAGAAGGGATAATTCAAGAGCGCGATGCCAGCGGCAACATCGTTAAATACAACCTGGCAACCTCTACGGCGTGCGGCGGTACCGGCGGTCAGCCTTGCGATCCGCGCGGCCTCGGCCTAAGTCCCGTGGTGAGCAACCTGTGGAACAAGTACATGCCGCATTGCAACGACACGAACTTCGGGGACACGCTCAACACCTGCGGCTATATCTCGAGTTTGTCATACCCGTTGTCCAACAACTTCGGGGTGGTTCGCGTGGATCACGATTTCGGAGCCAAGTGGCGCTTTTTTGCCAGCTATAGGTATTTCAGCCAAAGTAATCCTACCACCAATCAGGTTGACATCGGCGGCCTGCTGCCGGGCGATACCCTGGGAACGCCTGCGTCGGCCTCCAACTTTCCTTTGGGCCCGCGCTACTTAGTGACCGGAATAACGGGCACGCTGACCCCCAACCTGACGAATGAGGGCCACATCAGCTACACCCGGAACCAGTTTCAGTATCTGCGCGCTGGCGCCACCCCGAACTCCGCGGGTACCACCGGAGCGGTTGAAATCGGTGGCGAATCCACCCAGGCCCTGATTCCGATCAATGTGGACACGCAGGACGCGCGCAACCGCCTGTGGGATGGTCATGATTACGATTATCGCGATACCCTCAGTTGGCTGAAAGGAACGCATCTGTTCCAGTTCGGCGGCGAGTTTATGCATGACCACTGGCATTTCGATCGCTATGACAACGTGGTGGGTGGACTTACGCAGTTGGTGGACGACATCAACAACACCGGCGTTAATTTTACCCCGGCTTTCCAGCCCGTGCCGTGCGCCGGTAGCGTCGTCACGAACTGCCTTCCTTCCTCAGAGGTCGGTTCCTGGAATCAGCTCTATTCCGAGTTGGCGGGCATTGTGGATTCGACCAGTATCGTGGCAACACGCAGCGGGAACAATCTGACAGCGAATCCGGTCGGCACGCCGCTGCGTTCTTTTGTGACGGACCAAACCTACAGCCTGTATATGAACGATTCCTGGAAGATCAGGCCGAACGTCACGTTAAGTTACGGCCTGAACTGGACGCTCCAAATGCCGCCGATCGACCAGAATGGCGCGCAGGACGTCCTGACCACCAACACGGGTCAAGTCATCACTATTAACCAATATCTCCAAAACGTGGAGCGAAACGCAGCCAACGGTCTGCCCTATAATCCGCAGCTAGGTTTTACGCCTGTGCAGGACATCTCGCCGGGCAACAAGTATCCGTACCATCCCTTCTATGGCGCGATTGCCCCGCGTGTTTCCGTGGCGTGGAATCCGCAAGTGAAGGACGGCTGGCTGGGTAAGATCCTGGGCGACCAATCCACGGTAATCCGGGCGGGTTACGGCCGATTCTTCTCGCGCAGCTTGGCGGCCGGCTTGGTGTCAACTTCGGTGCTGGGTGACGGATTCCTGCAGCCGGTGGGTTGCCAGAATCCGAACATGAGCGGCCAGTGCACGGGAACCGGCCAGGTGACTCCAGCCAATGCTTTCCGCCTTGGCCCGGATGGCTTGAACCCCCCAGTGGGCGCGATCACGCCCACCCTATCCATTCCGGTGATCCCGGGAGTGAATGCGCCGTATGCGGAGTTGGTTGAATCGCTGGACCAAAACTGGAGGCCAGCTCGTACGGACCAGATCGATATCAGCATCCAGCGGCAATTAAAGGGCAACATGATCCTGGAGGTTGGCTACGTGGGAACTTACGCCGCAAATCTGTATCAGGGCATCGACTTTGGCAACGTACCGTACATGATGAAGCTGGGTGGGCAGACCTTTGCGCAGGCCTATCAAAACATGTATTATGCGCTTGCTTCCGGCGCCAAAACGGTTGCGCCCCAGCCCTTCCTTGAAACGGCTCTGAAGGGCAGCAGTTTCTGCAGTGGATATTCAAGCTGCACTGCCGCAGTGGTTGCCACCCAGTCCGGCCAAATCTTGACGCAATCAGTCACCAACCTGTGGAGCGACCTTGACACCAGTTGGAACTTTGGTCCGGCGCTTTCTTCCACCACGCAATGCCTCTTCTGCTACGCGTACACCTCAGACGGTTACTCTAACTACAACGCCATGGTGGTGACGTTACAGAAGCGCTATTCGGCTGGGTTGACAATGAACGCCAACTTCACTTACAGTCACGCTTTGGGTATTGTTAGCACTGGCCAGTCCTTCACGCTGGACAATGCCAGCAATGCCTTTAACCTGAACTCGGATTACGGCCCTCAGTTCTTCGACCGGAAGTTCACGTTTAACCTGCTGAGTACGTATCAATTGCCTTTCGGGAAAGGCAAGCGCTGGGGCAACAATGCCAATCCGGTGCTGAGCAGGATAATCAGCGGCTGGTCGATTTCTCCGGTCTTCACCTACGGCAGCGGTCTCCCGCTTCAGATCACCACTGGTTCCGGTCAGGAGCAGGGGAATGCGTTCGACCCGAACATCAGCGCCACGGCCATCCCGATCGGCGGCCTTCAGGCCAGCTCGATTGGAAATTCGCCGCACCAAGGCGTGGTGGCTACTGGCAACGTCGGAATTAACGGCAACGCATCGAACGGTGGATCGCAGGCTAACTTCTTCACCAATCCGGCGCAAGTTTACAGCGAGTTCGAGCCGTTTATTCTCGGCGTCAACGGACGCACGGGAGGCGCGGGCATTCTGCGCGGGCAGACGCGTTACAACCTGGATCTCGGAATTACCAAGGACACCAGATTCAACGAGCGAATCGGCGCACAGCTCTTTTTCCAGGCCTTCAACGTGACAAACCATATGGAGTGGCTTGATCCCAGCTTGAATCTGCAGGATCCGCAGGATTTCGGCAGACTGTTCAACACTAGCACCGGGCAATCGCAGTACAATTCGGCGACGCTGGGCGGCGCGGGTGCATCGGCGAATTACACCCGAATCATTCAGATTGGTCTGCGCGTTTCCTTCTAGGGCAAAAGCACTGACTCCCTCACGGTCGCGGTTCGGCTCCACTACCGAACCGCGAGCGAAAGCGACCGGTGGCCGGATTTTTTCACCGGCGCTGTGACACAATCTACAGATGGCCGCCGGGCAGATCTTCTCGATTTGCAACTTCGTAGTACTGCCAGGCTGGCTGCTGCTGGTGGTTGCTCCACGCTGGCGATGGACCCAGAGGGTGACGGCGTTGGCGCTGCCGCTCGCGCTGGCAGTGGTCTACCTGACGCTGGTGATCCTGCATTTTCGTGAGAGCGGAGGAGGCTTCGGCTCGCTGGCCGAGGTCTCGAAGTTGTTCGAGAACCCTTACCTGCTGCTGGCCGGCTGGATCCATTACCTGGCTTTCGATCTATTCACCGGGTCCTGGCTGGTGCGCGATTCCCAGCGCCTGCGAATCGCACACGCTTTCGTGGTTCCGTGCCTGCTGCTGACTTTTCTGTTCGGTCCAGTGGGATTGCTGACCTGGTTCCTGATCAGGACCTCGCTGCGCGGG
Organism: Bryobacterales bacterium; assembly: GCA_003166875.1. Taxonomy (GTDB): domain Bacteria; phylum Acidobacteriota; class Terriglobia; order Bryobacterales; family Bryobacteraceae; genus Palsa-89. The sequence goes on from PMUN01000325.1 coordinate 9,330, forward strand.
CGGTCGGCGGTGGTATGAAGGACAAGACACTCCGCGCGCTTCGCGAGCTTTACCAGAGCAATCCGGTGCTCACCATCACCGGTTGGTTCCACTGGATTCTGGCCGGGGTTTTGGTCCTGGCCGCTCAATTCGATTCGAGAACCATTCTGGGCATCAATCCCTGGATCAAGCCGATCAAGTTCAGCATCTCAATCGCGATCTACGTTTGGACGCTGGCCTGGTACCTGCGGTATCTTTCCCGGCGAAAACGCGCGGTGAACATCATCAGTTGGGGCGTTGCGGTCTCGATGATTGCTGAGATTGTTGGCATCACGCTGCAATCGGCGCGCGGCGTTCCTTCGCACTTCAATGTCGCGACACACCTAGATGCCGCGCTGTTCTCTGGGATGGGCGCGATGATTGGCTTCAACACCGTGACGCTGATTTGGGTGTGTGTGTTGTTCTTTGTGGATCATCCCGATCTTCCAGCAGCGTATCTCTGGGGCATTCGATTCGGGCTACTTTTGTTCCTGCTGGCAGCGGCGGAAGGTGTGTTTATGGTGATCCATGGGTCGCACACGGTGGGAGCAGCGGATGGTGGGGCGGGCCTGCCGTTCGTCAATTGGAGCCGGCAGCACGGCGATCTGCGCGTGATGCACTTCGCCGGGATGCACGCGTTTCAGGTACTGCCTCTGGCGGGGTACTGGATGGGGCGTTCCAGGCGTCCGGAAGCGGTGCGAGTTTCCTACGTGGCGGGCTTGTTCTTTCTTTATCTGGCTGGGATGGCGCTGCTATTCGGGATGGCGTGGCAGGGCCGTCCCATGGCATTGTAAAGATTCCTCTTTACAAGTCGCAACAAATCTAGCAGAATTGTTCTAAATCCCCGATGGTCCGTCTGCCAACAGGGGCGCTGAAACGGCTCAGCAGTTCACAGCGTCTTTAACGATGGAGGTTCAAGTTTTTTAGCCTCGTTGTCGATGAGTGGGTTATGTAGGGCGTATGGACATCCTAGGAGACCGCAAATTCGTGGAGGTACCGGGCGAGAAGACGCACGAGTTGCCGCCCTTGCTGGTACGTACAACCCCGAAAGTCAGGCGTCTGGATCGGGTGGTGGGGATGGCCAACGATATTGTGGACGCCGAGGACATGATTCCTGTCCCAGCCATGGCCACAAGCATGGAAGGTTTGGCTGAATACGAATCTGAATTCGACAGGCGCAAAATGGATCTCGCCATCAACATGGTGGATCAGTATTTGCACCTGGTGACGCAATGGCAGTGGGGCGACAGCATTCTGGAATGGATCCGGCAGTGCGAAATCACGTTCGGCACGCGGCTAGAGTTGCGCAATCTTCTCCGTCCGGATGTTTGGCCGCACGCTGGCCGGTCCAGCTTCGTAACGCTGCTGGGCGATAAAGCAGTGTCCAGTGCGGGCATCGAACTCGACCAAGCCGTCGGTTTGCGGCTCACGTTCCGCCAGCCACCGCCCATCTCCTGTTTCTCGAACCAATTTCTGTTCTATCTGAACTCCAGCGTTGCCTCCACGGCCTACCAAACCTGGGCGCACCTGAGTCCGAATCCGGTAACGAGCCTGCCTCCGGAGCGGTTTTCCTTCGAGGTCATCGATATGTCGGTGTGCTAGAGGCAACCGCTTGCCTGGCTTAGAAGCCGGGAAGAACCCAGCATTTCACGCAATCCGCTTGTGGCGCACGCACTCATGCGTGCCGTGTTCGCACTCCTGCGAACACCTGTGGCGACCGAACCCAAGCGGTCACACAAGTTGGGAACGCGGCACCGAGAAGTGCGTGCGCTGAGCCTAGGCGACCGGTCGCTGCGCGCTGCTCAGAAAAGGCAGTCTAAAACCCACTAGCCGCGCGGGGGCGTCGCGGCAATAGATCGATCTGTTCGGGCGCTTCCGGCTCGTCGCCCGTCGAAACTCCGAGTTCGCGCATTTTACGGAGCGCCGGCACCAGGCGCGAATCCCACGAGCCGACTGATCGATTGTACGACTCGACGGTCTTTTCGAGCAGCCGGCCGGTGTCGGCATAGTGATCGTGAACCAGTTGCACGCGATCGTAAAGCTCCGACGCAACCGCGCGGATCGCCTCGGCGTTTTCGGCCAATTGCTCCTGCCCCCAACCATAGGCGATGCCTCGCAGGATCGAAATCAGGGTGACGGGCGTGGCAATCACCACCTTGCGTGCCAGGGCTTCTTCAATCAGGCCTGGGTTGGCTTCAAGCGCCGCGCTGAAGAAGTGGTCGCCGGGTAGGAACAGCACCACTAGCTCCGGCGCAGGCTGGAACTGGCTCCAATATTGTTTGCTCGAGAGTTGACGGACGTGCTCGGCTAGCTGCTGGCTGTGACGCTGCAAGAAAGCGCGGCGCGTCGGCTCGTCGCTTGAGCCTGCGGCTTCCAGGTACGCCGTCAGCGGGACCTTGGCGTCAACCACCAGCGACCGATCGCCCGGAAGGCGCACGATCATATCCGGGCGAATGCGGACGCCGTCACCCTCACGTGTTTCCTGCTCGATGAAGTCGCAGTTTTTCACCATGCCCGCCAGCTCGGCCACGCGCCGCAGCGTTACCTCGCCCCAGCGACCGCGGGCCTGCGGCGAGCGCAAGGCGGTGGAAAGCGTGGAGGTTTCCCTAGCTAGCGACTGCAATTGTTCGCCAAGGCTGCCGAATGCATTGGCGCGGGCGCGCTCCAGCTCGCGCACCTGAATCTCCAGGCGGGCCAGCGAATCGTTCAGCGGACGGACCACGCCTTCGATGGCGGTCTGCTTCTGGGCCAGGTCGCCGGTCATTTGCGCTCGAGCGGTTTCGAGCGTGGCGCTCGCGGCTTCCAAGAAAGCGCCCTGGTTCGATCGCAGCGCAGCATCGGCGAGCGATTGGAAGGTCTCAGTGAGCTTGGCCGCGGAATTGTCGGCGAACTGCTTGGCGGTCTCCAGGCGTGCCAGTCGCGCGCGCATCCAGAGCCAGGCAATGAAGCCGCCGGCCGCGAGACCCAGTACGAAGGCAATCCAATTCATCACCTATCCAGGATAGAGCATTTTATGGCGGAAATGTTTGAAGCTGAGGTGGAAGATGAAGGCGCGAAGCGCAATCCTCCTTCTGACTCCTGAATTCTGGCTCCTGGATTCTGGTTTCTTGCCCGTGCGCCAGTTTTTTGACTTTTCTATTGCCGGAATCGCGAACCAGGGCTATAATAGTGCATCGCTTTGGCCTGGGACGCACCAAGCATTTCTATTAAGCCACTAGCGGGTGAGGGGTCTCCGTGTAGAGTTGGCTTTTGGGGAAAGGGTCCACACGGAGACTAGCTGCTACACATGTATGACGAATGAGGTCGCAAAAGGGTTGGTTACAAATAGTTAAATTAGGGGTCTCCGTGCGGGGTTGGTTTGTTGGGGAAAGGGTCGCCGCACGGAGACCAGCTGCTTAGTTAATTTAGTAGACGAAATACCCACCGCTTTCGTTCCCAAGAAATCTCAGCAGCTGCATTACGATTCGTAGCGCAACTCCGCGTTCCATTACAGAAACACAACAAAATCGAGCGTTCTTAGCAGTCCAGAGCCGCACAACACTCGCGAGTCATCTATCATGGGAACTTATTATGATCAAGCTCCCGATATCCACCCGCCGAAGCGTTGCCGCCCTCGCGTTCTCCCTGGCGCTGCTCCCAATCTGGCCAGCCGAGCGAGCCGGCAAAGTCACCGGCCTCGATCGCTACGTCCAGGCGCCGGACGCGAATTACCATTACGATCTGGTGAACACAATTCCCGGAGACGGCTACACCACCTACGTCCTGAACATGACGTCGCAAGCTTGGCGCAGCGCCGCCGAAGTGGATCATCCCATCTGGAAACACTGGCTCACCATCGTGCGGCCCGATCAGGTGAAAGGAACCACCGGCTTTCTGTTTATCACAGGCGGATCCATCAAGGATAAAGCGCCTGACAAGGCCAACGCACAAATCGTCGACACAGCCGTCACCACCCACACTGTAGTCGCGGAATTACGCGGCGTCCCCAACGAGCCGCTGGTTTTCACCGGCGAAACCAAGGAGCGCACCGAAGACGAGATCATCGCCTATACCTGGGTGAAATATTTGAAGACCGGCGACGAAACCTGGCCGCTCCACATTCCGATGACCAAGGCGGCCGTGCGCGCCATGGATACAATCACGGCGTTCTGCGCTACTCCTCCAGGCGGAAGCGTGCACGTGGAAAAATTCGTGGTGGCGGGCGGATCCAAACGCGGCTGGACTACCTGGACCACGGCCGCCGCCGACAAACGCGTCGTAGCGATTGTGCCCATGGTCATCGACATGTTGAACAGCGTGAAATCCTTTGAGCACCACTTCCAGGCCTACGGATACTATTCCGAGGCCGTGAAAGACTACCAGAACATGGGCCTGATGAATGTTTCGAACACGCCCCAATACGCCGCGCTGATGCGGCTGGAGGAGCCTTTCAGCTACCGCGATCGCTTCAACATACCCAAAATGATCATGAACTCGGCGGGCGATCAGTACTTCCTGCCGGATTCGTCGCAGTATTACTTCGATGAACTACCTGGCGAAAAGTATCTGCGCTACGTTCCAAACACCAACCACTCGTTGAAAGACTCAGATGCTCATGAGAGCGCGGTTGCATTCTACGACGCTTTCCTGCGCGGCCAACCGCGGCCCAAGTTTTTTTGGAAGTTCGAGAAGAACGGCGACATTCGCGTGACCAGCGTGGATAAGCCAACTGAAGTGAAGCTGTGGGTAGCCAACAACCCCGAAAAGCGCGATTTCAGATTGTTGACCATCGGTCCGGCCTACAAGAGCGTTGTCGTAACGTCGAAGGGCGATAACGTCTACATCGGACACGTGGAGAAGCCGGAGAAGGGATGGTCGGCCTACTTCGTGGAGATGACCTATCCGAGCGGCGGCAAATATCCATTCAAGTTCACCACCGCGGTGCGCGTGACGCCGGATACGTTGCCATATCCGGCGCCCAAGCCATCAGGCAAAATCGAAGACCTAGTTACCGAACCGCGACCGTAAGGGAGCCGGTGCTTTTTACAGACTTTACTGCGCCTGCGTCAGATGCGCCCGCCGGTTCTTCTGCCAGCACGCTTCATCCTGGTCGTTGCAAACCGGACGATCCTTGCCATAGCTGATCAACTGCAATTGATTCGCGGGTAATCCCAGTGTCGCAAGGTATTCTTCGGCCTGTTTGGCGCGCGCATCGCCGAGCGCCAGGTTGTATTCCTCAGAGCCGCGCGCGTCGCAATGGCCCTCCACCGTCAGCTTGAAATCCGGATACTGGCGAATGATGTCTGAAAGAGTCTGCGCATCGTGCTTCAAAGCGGCTTCGGCGTCGGGACGCAGCGTATGCTTGTCGTAATCGAAGTATGCGTCCTGGATGCGGTTGAGTAATTCCTGGATGGTGGCGCGGGTAGCCGCGTCGGGCATCCGGGAGCGTTGGTTGGTATCGGCCACCGTATTGCGCGTCGACGATTGCGGTGTTACCGACCTGGCAGAAGCTGGCGTGCTAGCCGAACCCTTGATCGGTGGAGGCGGGGGTGCCGAGGCTACCTTCTTACTACAGCCGCTGAACGCTCCACACAGTACCGTCACGGCCAGAGCGGCCAAGAATCGCGAATTCATGAAATATCCTCCAATGTCCTAACATACAAGAAAAACCGGGGTGTATAGTATCCCGTCGAAACAGTATACTCACCCGCCGCGCGCGCTCGCAGTATAAGGTGAAAACTCTATACAGGATCGACCCTATAGCACCGAAGTACTAACTCGCTTTATTGTGTAAGGCAGGTTGGCAACCTGCGGCCGATTGGCAATCAAGATTGGCGATCGGCCTTCCGATAGACTGAGGGAGGAATGCGGCAGCGCCCCTGGCTTGTTCTGGTAGGAGGATTTGGCGGTTTGCTGCTCCTCATGGCGGCGGCCGAGACAGGTGCGCTGCTTTTTTTGAACAGCCTCCGCCATAGCGGAACCGAACTGCAATCGCATTTCCTGGCGCGCAACCGCACGCTCGAGCAGATCCGCTCCGACATCTACCTTTCCGGAACTTTTGCGCGCGATTCCCTGCTCGCCCCGGAAGTTTCCGGAGCTCGTGCACAGATAGCCTCGCTGGAGGGTCTGCGCCGCGAAACAGAAACTGCGTTAGAACGCTATTCGCAATCGATCGAGCCCGACGAGACCGCGCCCTTCCGAGCGCTGCGATCGGAAATCGAGGCGTATTGGAAGGTCCTGGATCGCACCTTCGCCTGGACCGCGGAGGAACGGAGCAGGGAGCGGTTCGCTTTTTTTTACGAAGAGCTGATCCCGCGCCGGACCTCCATGCTCCAGATCGCCGACAAGATCGCCGGACTGAACGAAGAGTCGCTCAAGCGGGGTGACGAAAAACTAGGTTCGTTGTTCGGCCGGCTTCAACTTGGGCTGGTGCTGACGATCGCGGTGACGCTGGTGGGTGGCGCCGCTCTGGCCGCGCTGACCATTTTCCATATCCTGCGGCTGGAAGGCGAAGTCGAGCGGCGCCTCGAGGAGAGCGTCCAGGCACAGGCCAGCCTGCAGGAGCTTTCGGCCAAGCTGTTGCGCGCCCAGGAAGAAGAGCGCCGCGCGCTCTCGCGTGAATTGCACGATGAAGTGGGACAGTCGTTTTCAGCGGTGCTGATGGAGGCGGAGAATCTGCTCGATCTCGATCCCGCTGCGGACGTGCGGCCGCGCCTGGAATCCATCCGCAATGTCGCGGAGAAGGGCATCAACGAGATCCGCAACATGGCGCTGCTGCTGCGCCCCTCTATGCTGGACGATTTCGGCCTGGTCCCCGCTCTGGATTGGCAGGCGCGTGAAACCGCCAAGCGCACCGGCATGCATGTTCAGTTAAATAGTGAACTGCCCGACGAGCTTCCTGAAGAGCACAAGACCTGCATCTATCGGGTTGTGCAGGAGGCTCTGAATAACTGCGCCCGCCATGCGCAGGCCAGCACCGTGCAGGTGGTTGTGCGCCGCGAAACAGGAAAAATTCTCCTCAGCGTATTGGATGATGGAAGTGGATTCGATCCCGCGCGCGTGCGCGGCCTGGGATTGAGAGGGATGGAAGAGCGCGTGCGTCATCTCGGTGGCACGTTCGTGGTAGATTCCGAGCCAGGGCGCGGCACCAGGCTAGAAATCGCGCTGCCGCTCGCGAGTTTGAACGGAGATCATCGGAATGGAACAAATCCGAATCCTGCTGTCTGACGACCACAACATCCTGCGCGACGGGATGCGCTTGTTGCTCGAACGGCAACCTGGATTCGTGGTGGTGGCGGAAGCAAGCGATGGACGCGAGACCCTGGATCTAGTCCAAAATCACCAGCCAGATGTTGTGGTAATGGATATCGCCATGCCCAATATGAACGGCATCGAAGCTACCCGGCGCATCACGGAAAAGTATCCGCGCATGGGCGTCGTGATTCTGAGCATGCACTACGATGAAAGCTACGTCATCCGCTCGCTGAAGGCCGGCGCGCGGGCCTATCTCTTAAAGGATGCGATGAAGTCGGAGCTGATTGCCGCCATCCACGCGGTGGCGGAAGGCAGGTCGTTCTTCAGTCCCAAGATCAGCCGCATCCTGCAGGAAGATTACGTGCAGGCGCTGGGACGCAAGGGCGCCGACGACAGCTACGAATTGCTGACAGACCGCGAGCGCGAGATCCTGCAATTGGTGGCCGAAGGAAAAACCAACAAGGAGATCGCGAACACATTGGCTCTCAGCTTGTACACTGTGGACACGCACCGCACGCACATCCTGCAAAAGCTGAACCTGCATAGCGTCCCGGAAGTGATCTTGTACGCAGTCCGCAAAGGCATCATTTCGTGAGTGGTGAAATGCAGCAAGCACCGGTCGCTTACGCTCGCGGTTCGGTAACGGAGCCGAACCGCGACCGTGAGGGAGTCGGTGCCTTGGTTAAGTTATTTGGTTGAGCTATCATGACCCCCATGCGTACACTCCTCGGAATCCTGCTCTGTGCCGCGACCGTCCTAGCCGGCGATAAAGAAATCCTCCTCAAACAAATGGACGCCCACGCCGCGCACTACGGCGACGTCTCCCGCCAGATCTGGGAATTCGCCGAAGTCGGTTACAAGGAACACAAAAGTTCCGAGCTATTGATATCCGAGCTGCGCCAAGCGGGCTTCACGGTTCAGGAAAACGTCGCGGGAATTCCCACCGCCTTCACAGCCACGTGGGGACAAGGAAAACCGGTGATCGCCGTCCTCGGTGAATACGACGCTTTACCCGGCCTCTCGCAAGAAGCCATTCCGGAGCGCAAACCGATTGTGGACGGCGCGCCAGGACACGGCTGCGGCCACAATCTGCTGGGCACGGCTTCGCTGTTCGCTGCGGTATCCATCAAGGACTGGCTGGCGGAAAAGAAAATCCCCGGCACCATCCGCTTCTATGGAACTCCAGCCGAAGAAGGCGGCGGCGGAAAGTTATACATGGCTCGAGCCGGCGTGTTTCAAGATGTCGATGCCGTATTGAGCTGGCATCCCGGCGACACCAACGTTGCTTCCAAGCAAAGCTCGCTTGCCATCACCTCCGCCAAGTTCCGTTTTTACGGCAAGCCCGCTCACGCGGCCGCGGCGCCCGATCTGGGCCGCTCCGCGCTGGACGGCCTCATGGTGATGGCCAACGCTGTCGAGTTCCTGCGCGAACACGTACCCGAATCCACTCGCATCCACTACATCGTCTCGAACGGCGGCGCGGCGCCGAATATCGTGCCTGATTTCGCTGAGTTGTTTTTGTACGCTCGCCATCCCAGCATGCCGGTTCTGGACGGAATCTGGAATCGCATCGTGAAATGCGCACAGGCCGGCGCGCTCGCCACCGAGACTCGCATGGAGATGGAGCTGATCGACAGCAGTTACAACGTGCTGCCCAACGACGCGTTGGCTGCGCTGGTGGATCGCAATCTTCACCTGGTAGGCGGCGTCACTTACACTCGTGACGAACAAGCCTTCGCCGAGCGCATCCGCAAAACCCTGCCGCTCGAAGGAGCACGCGCGCTCGGGAGCCAGGAAGGCATCGGGACGCCGCAGGAAGGTTACTTCTCCGCGTCAAGCGATGTTGGCGACGTAAGCTGGATCGTTCCAACCGCCGCGCTCAACACCGCTACCTGGGTCCCGGGAATTCCCGCGCACAGTTGGCAATCGGCAGCCTGCTCCGGAATGAGCATCGGCAGAAAGGGAATGCTGGTGGCAGCCAAAACACTGGCGCTCAGCGCGATGGATCTCTACACCGATCCAGCTCAGCTCAAAGCCGCGCGCGCAAGTTTTGAACAGCGCCGCGCCGGCCATGAATACCAATCGCGGATCCCAGCCGACCATAAACCCCCGCTGAATTATCGCGACAAACAGTAGAGTGGCGCACGCTCTCAGCGTGCNNGCACTCCTGCCGACGCCCGGTTACACTGGAACAGTGTACACTGGATACGTGAGAAACATCACCCTGAGCGCCGAAGAGGACCTAATTGAGCGTGCCCGGTTGCGCGCGGCGCAGGAAAAGACAACTCTGAATGCCGCTTTCCGCGAATGGCTGAAGCGTTACGTAGGTAGAGAAACGGGAAGTCAGGAGTATTCACAACTGATGCGGCGTTTGGGCCACGTGCGTAGCTCAGGCCGTATTTCGCGCGACGAAATGAACGAACACTGAACCGATGAGCCCGGCCCCTGAAAGATTCTTCCTGGATACCAATATCTTGGTCTACACATTCGATAGCCGCTCGCC
>PMUN01000203.1 GCA_003166875.1 Bryobacterales bacterium
CGGTTTTGGGTGTTCACCGAGGTCATTCATAGTCCGCTGGCTCTATAGGCAGTGTTCTGTGGAGGTCTAGATTGACTCTCTTCTGCTTAACTTGAGTATCAGAATGTGGGTGGTTTTCTTGATGGATGACACCGCCCATACGAGGAAAACGACTAAGCAACTCCACATGATCGAGTACAGCACTTCCAAAGCGAGTAGCGGTGTCGGCATTATCATCTGCAATAACGCCGATGATCTCGGCCAAGTCCCTTAGCGCTCTTCTGGCGTAGAGGATGCGGTAGTCCACTGGGCCATGAGCTTGCGGACTTCCTCCGCAGTCACGGTGCGACCAGCCTCAGCATCGTGGATTCCTTCGTTGATAGCGGACAAGGTTTCTTCGTCTTCGAGGTCCAGGATACCTTCCGGTTCTTCGAAGCTGAATTTCTTAACCTCAGCCATGCTTCCACAATACTTCCTCTTGAACTTCTTAGCAAACCTCTGATAGTATACCGACCAGACGGTATACTTATGGCCTCGACCACAGCTACGTCCGACACCCGCGCCGTTATCCTCGACACCGCTCAGCAATTGATCGCCAGCGAGGGCCTGCAAGCCCTTACGCTGGATCGGGTTGCGCGCGACGCGGGGCTCAGCAAGGGCGGTCTGCTTTACCATTTTTCGAGCAAAGAACAACTGATTGAGGCGCTGGTCAACCGCGTAGTGTCTCGGCTGGAGGCTGAAACTGCTCAAGCGTCCGGCGTCGGATCACGGGCTCTAATCGAGGCCAGGCTGGACGGGAATCGTGACGTCCTGACGGTCCTCATCGCGGGATTGGTCACCAATCCGGCGCTGCTCGATCGTTTGCGAGAGCAGTATCACGCTCGCCAGCGAATTATCGAACGGAATGCCGAGCCCGCCACCATCGCCCATCTTGCTGCCGAGGGTCTGGCCTTTTGCGAGCAGCTCGGACTCATTACGCTCTCCCCGCAAAAACGCGCGTCCATCGTGGATCAGATCATCAATTTGACGGAGCGAACAGATATGCGAGAACAACCTGCTTTTTTCGAACCGGCGCCACCACCCCGGCCCGCCATCCTTCAAGCGTCCGCGCGCGCGGAACTTCGCGATATGGCGAAGAGGGCCACCGAAGCCGCTCAATCATCCGCCACAGCACTGACGCGCTTACAAGAACCGGCTGGCTTCTGGCGCGGCGATCTAACCGCGGACACAACGCTCGAATCCGATTTCGTGTTGCTGAATCTTTGGCTGTATCCGGCCGACGAGCACGGTTGGAACCCACCATCACGCCCTCGCATTGACAAAGCGCTGGCAACAGTGCTGGCCCGGCAGCTGCCGGACGGCGGATGGAACATCTACGCAGGCGGTCCGTCCGAGTTGAATGCTACCGCTCGCGCCTACGTTGCATTGCGGCTGGGCGGATTCGATCGCGAGCACGCCGCCCTGTTGCGTGCCCGCGACCGTGTCCTCGCTCTCGGCGGCCTGCAAGAAGCCAACAGTTATACCAAGATCAACCTGAGCCTCTTTGGACTTTTCCCCCGGCAATACGCACCCAGCGTGCCGCCTGAGTTGGTCGCCATTCCTGGAAATCTGCTTTACGAAATGTCTTCCTGGACGCGCGCGATCATTGTTCCTCTCTCCATCGTCCAAGCCAGCGGCGTTCAACGTCCCGCACCGCCCGGCCTCACACTGGATGAACTCTACGCGCCCGGAGTGAAGCTGCGGCTCCCGAAAAAGAATATGCTGTCGGCTTTATTCAATCAAGCCGATCGCGTGATCAAGCTCTGGGAGCGGCGGGGCGTCAAAGATATTCGCGCGAAAGCGATTCGCGAAGCCGAGAAATGGATGATCGAGCGCACCCATTTCTCCGGAGGGCTGGGCGCCATCTATCCTTCCATCATGTATTCGATCATGGCCATGGACGCGCTGGGGTATGAGCGCGATCATCCGGATTTTTTGGAAGCCGTTCAGCAATTCGAAGCCCTCATCCTCGAGACCGAAGACCGTTTGGAGTTTCAACCGGCAGTTTCGCCGATTTGGGACACGGCAATTGCATTGTTCGCTCTTGGTGAGCTGGGCGCGACGGAACCCGAGTCCGCGCGGCGCGCCGCCGATTGGCTGCTCGACAAGGAAATCCGCCGCAAAGGAGATTGGTGTGTAAAGCGGCCAGCTCTGCAGCCAGGCGGCTGGGCTTTCGAATTCGCGAACGAGTTTTATCCCGATATCGATGACACGGCCATGGTGCTGCTCGCTTTGGAACATGCCACGGCGTCCGATCCTGAGCGCCAGGCACGGGTCGAGCGGCGAGCCATCCAGTGGCTGCTCGGCATGCAGTCGTCTGACGGAGGTTGGGCCGCCTTCGATGTCGACAACAACTGGCAAGTGCTCAACAAAGTTCCTTTCGCCGATCACAATGCCATGCTCGATCCAACCTGCCCGGACATCACTGGACGCGTGATGGAAGCGCTGTGCCGGCGCGGGCTGACTTACAACGATCCGGCAATCTCGCGCGCCGTCGCCTATCTGATCGCGCATCAGAAAGAAGATGGAAGTTGGTATGGACGCTGGGGCGTGAATCATGTGTACGGAACATTCCTCGCGTTACGCGGTCTGCGCGCAAGCTCCACCCCGGCAGCGCACTCAGCTATCGAGAAAGCCGTTCATTGGCTGCGTTCGATCCAGAACCAGGATGGGGGCTGGGGCGAAAGCTGCGCCAGCTACGATAAGCACGGCTTCGTCGCCGAGGCCAGCACGCCGTCGCAAACGGCTTGGGGGTTGCTAGGGCTTGATGCTGCGGGAGACAACGGGTCGCCTGCGGTCGAACGGGGGATCGAGTGGTTGCTCGATCATCAGAATTCCACCGGAGACTGGGACGAGCAACTGTGCACCGGCACCGGTTTTCCGAACGTATTTTATTTAAACTTCCACCTGTACCGGCACTATTTCCCGCTGCTGGCGCTGGCGGTTTGGCAAGTAAAAATGCAATGACCAAACTTGAGGTTTGTGACCTCAAAAGTTCACGGGGATTTCGGTTCCACTACCAGCGTTTCCCTCACTTCCACTTTGCCGAATTGCATCGGGAAACTCCGGCCCACGTAATACGCGTCCCACTGGTCCTTGTAGTGCCGCGAGAGAAATTGTCCTGATTCACCGATGGTGATGTTGTTGAGCGAATGCTCCCAATCCGCCAGATCCGCCACGAATCGCATGGATGGCCCCAAACGGATCGTGGTCTGCTTGATGGTGGTGGACGAGCCGCTCATTTCGATCGGCCCCACGTTGAAATAGGCGCCCAATAGCGGCAGCTCGCCTCCCACCGGATGCTTGATGCTCAGCTCGTTCGACTTCCCATAGTCCCACCGATTCACGTTGCCACCTTGCGCCTTGCGGCCTTCTTCAAAAGCGCCGGAGAGTGCGCGAATCAGCGCTTCATTCTTATCCTGAAACCAACCGCGCGCATCACCCTCCAGGATCTTCTCCACCACAGCCGGCGCCATCTGCGGGCTGTAGAGATCGGCCTTGCCCGGCGCTGCTCGCTCGGCCACCATCTTTCGCAGTTGCTGATATACCAGCGTGATCAAAAGTGGCGCCGGGGTCTGCTTCTCCATCTGCCCGTTCCAGGATCGAAGCAGCGCTACGCAGTCCTTCAACTCTTCCCCGCCCGGTTTCCGCCGATCGTAAGCGGCCACGATCTGTCGGGCAAGAAAGTGCGAGAAAGCGGAGTACACATCCTTCTCGACGCCCAGCATCTCGCCCGGCTTCCAGCTTTCATGAGCAGTTAGCAGGCTTCGTATTTCAAGTGACCGAAAAGGCGAAGCGAAATCGCCATGCACGCGATACGGATAATCGTGAGGAAACGGATTCTGATTGGCGGTGATGATCCAACCTTGCGGAGGATTGTAGAAGGCCGGCAATTGATCGAACGGGATGAAGCCTTCCCACTCGTAGTCACCGGAACTTCCATCCACCGGAACATCGCCGTCATAATTCTTCCGGATGGGCAGCTTGCCGGTGGCGTGGTAGCCGATGTTGCCATCCACGTCGGCATAAACAAAATTCTGGCCCGGCCCAGCGAATCGGGCGATGGCGGCGGTAAACTCCTGCCAATTGCGGGCGCGGTTCACATCCAGAAACGGGAACTGGAACGATCCGGGCTCAGCGGCCGACCAACGCAGAGCGAGGAAACGCCCCTGCTCGGCCACTGTGACGGGTCCATGCCTCGTCACCCATTGCTGGAACTCTTCGGGCTTGGCGCCCTTCACCGGGATGCGCTCGGTCTCCAGGCGCGCCCGTTCTATTTGGCCATGAAAAACATATTGGCCGCTGCGGGGATCGAGCCTCTCCATGTAGAGATCCTGAACATCGAAGCCAAGATTAGTCACTCCCCACGCGATTCGCTCGTTGTGACCGATGATGATTGCGGGAACGCCAGGCAGCGAAACGCCGGTCACATTCAAGCCGGGAGCCTGAAGGTGTACCTGATACCACGTGGACGGCAGCGA
>PMUN01000226.1 GCA_003166875.1 Bryobacterales bacterium
GTGCGAACGCGGCAAACACGAGTGTTCGCGCCACGCGCGTAGCGCACGCACCTTGCGTGCCGCGTTGCCACTCCTGGCGACGCACGGTTGTAGTAAAGATCCAGAGCGGACAGCCTACTAGGTCGTAGAGTATCGAATTCAGCAAAGGAACGAGAAACACCTGAGACAACTTGGCGCAACCTTAGCGACAGGTTGGCTGTCTAGCAAGAAAAATAATCTTGCAAACGATTCATTCCTCAACGGCTTGACTGGCCGCGGAATTGCCCCACGCTGGGAGATGGTTCCCAGAGTCACAGTTTACCTCCACTGCATCGTGGGTATAGGCATCTACCTGTTTTTTGACGGCCTGTTGCAGTTCAGGTGTGCGGACCCGCAAGCGTTTTTCGCCTACCTTGCTCTGGCGTTGCTGGGCGCCACACTGAAATTGAGATTGCCTCGAATCCGAGCCCACGTCTCCACCAGTTTCGCGTTCATTTTGATTGGCATTGCGAACTTCTCCCTAGGGGAAGCTGTGCTGCTTGGGTTCTGCGCCACGTTGGTGCAATGTCTTTGGAAACCGAAAGGAAAGCGCAAGGCCAGCCAGCTTCTTTTCAATTTGGGAGCGACAGTGATCGGAGTCACGGTTGCTTACAATCCGTTCCACTATGAACTCACCCAGGGGTTACACAAGATTCCCGAGATGCTGCCGCTGGCGGCCCTGTTGTACTTTGTCACCAACACTGGGCTGGTATCTGGGATGATCGCTTTGTCCGAGGATGAGCCATTCCGCGCGGTCTGGCGCAACTTGACTCAGCAATTGATCGCGTACTATTTGGTCGGCGGATTCATCGCGACCTTGACCATTGTCGCTAGCCGGCTGTGGGGATGGCAGTCCGGCATCCTGATTCTGCCGCTGTTGTATGTGACCTACCGATACTATCGTGTTTATTTGCTGCGATCTACAAGCACCTGGGAGCCCGGCGCCAGAGCCAATCCCTAGCAGCAATCTTCACAGGCTGTAGGGACTGGCTCAACTAGATGCCACACACTCAAATTGTCGATCTAGAGATGTGTTGCAGGACTTTCGCCTGCGAACCGGTTGGTGTGGGACTTTTCTCCCACAGGATGCTAAAGTGCGAATACGGACTGAGCGCCGATGCGAGCGTTGGAGTGAATCTCCAACTCCGTGAGCGCCGCCCGAACCACCAGAATATACTCTTCCACTTTCATCAAACGCGTTCGACAGTCCTCACAGAGGGGCAAATGTTCTTCCAAGGGACCGCAATCCAAGTTGGACAGGCTTCCCATAGCGTATTTCTCAAGAACGTCGTCCGGAAAGTGCAATACTATGCAGGTGCTCATGACAAGAACCTCCCGGGGGCCAAATCCAGGCCATCCGATGTTGTACCGAATCGTCAGTTGATTGGCAACTATCCTGGGCATTAGTGTCCCGAGCCGGAAGAAGTTCTCAAAGAAACTGAGATTAGCGGTTTTTGTTGAAGCTTTCGTTTCCCTATCTCTCCGAAACGGGCCTTAGCGCGGGACTTGAGCAGTCGAAACTGGGTTTCCGACAAGCCCATCTCCTGGCAGATACTCTCCTGGCTCTCCTCGTCGAGGTAGAAGCGGGTGAGGATTTCACGATCGCGCGCCGAGAGGCTCCTCAAGACCTCAAGCATGAGCTCCACCTTCTGGCGAAAGACGGCGGTCTGCTCCGGATTGTTGCGCCGGTCCGCGACTCGCACACCCACGTCCAGGTTGAGCTCATCTCGGCGGCTGTGGACCGCGTCATCAATGTAGGCGGCCACCTGACGGCGTACAACGGTCCGCACGAAGCCCATCAAGCGATCAGGTTCCCGCAGTTCCCCGCGCCGGATGGCCTGGACCACAATGACAAAGGTGTCATGAACCTTATCATCCAGTTCTTGGTGGCCCAATTGCCGGCACAAATAATAGCGGATACCACGCCCGAACAACCGGTACAGCTCTTCCATACCGGATTCCTCACCCTTATGGATCCGGTCAACCAGGTCCTGCCAGTTAACTTGGTTGGATACGGGTTCCGGCGCTTGAGCTTCCCCGGCTTCGAAGCCTGCCAGCGATTGAGCAACAGTATCGATTGATGGCGGATCAGTCGCGCCTTGGTTGGCGCTGCTCGCAAGATTTCCTCGGGTTGCCAACATAACTGTTGCAACTCCTTTCCAACAAGTTCGATCGCCTGGGTTGGACCACCAGGGGGCTCGAGCGGGGAATTCTAGCCGCGCTGTGCTGGAGAGATGCGCCAAAGAACGTATCGGCGCGACGGTCGCAACGGTTCCGCTGATCTCTGTGAGAAAGTTTTCACTAACAGGTGGACGCCAATCGCGGCGAAAAATAACCCACCTCACCCAAGTTTCACCCTATGCAAAAACTGTGGCGCAGGTCCAACGGACGCTGGCAAAAGGCAAGCCACGTGAAAGCAGAACTTTCCGAGGACGGCTGGATTTCATTGACTACTATGGTTTTCCTCCCAGCCACGGTTGCCTCCCATTTACTTCGACAGCCAAATACCGAACAGGACGCCAGCAAGTCTGGCGTTCGCATTTAACTTCTGATTGAACTATGGCGTTATCATAGCACCTGTTCTGCCAAAATCCATGTGGAAAAATTTTTCCACAGGCGTGATCGTGTCTTCGCGAGTTAAGGTAGGAAATCGCTCTTGCGCCTCAGATGATTGAATCCGAACAGCTAAGCGAAAGTTTCTGCCGCGAAACCTTGAGCCAGCTTTTATTTTTTTCGAATCCTCGCGAATGCATGCTACCGTACACCCGCGTGCCGCTTCAAAATCTGTGGCAGGTTCTGCGAAAACGCTGAACGCGCCATCACGATATTGGCGCCGGCCTCCTGAGCCTTCTGCTTCAGCTCGCCTTGCACGTGTGACAAATAACCAATCAAGCTGATGTGCCGTAAGTCACCGTCACTCTTCAGCTTCGCGATCAGTTCCAGCGGCTGAACTGAATTGTTGTTCAGATCGAGGATGATCAGCAGCGGCTTTTCGTGCGCGGCCTTCTCCATCACGTCCTTCTCGGACTTGACGAATTCAGCCTCGAGGCCCGCCCTCTTCGCCGCATCGCTGATCTTCACCGTGAACAAAAGGTCGTCCACTACGGCCAGGATCTTTTTCTTCCCGTGGTTGTGCATAATAAACTGAACTACGTTCCTGTTCCTGAATGTTCAAGTTAGCGGAGCAGTTGTGTGGGAGGTCAGGTTTATTCTAGCATGACGGGATGCATGATTCCCGAGGAGCGGCCAAATGAGCATCCATTCCTATATCTACGAAGACGCTCAGCAAGCGTCGGCGGCTTGTGCGCAGAAGATGCTCGGCTTGCTGGAGGCAAGTCTCGCCGGCGCCCCGTTAGCCACGCTCGCGATCTCCGGCGGATCAACTCCCAAGCTGTTGTTCGGTGAACTGGCGAAAGCTGGATTCGATTGGAGCCGGGTTCATCTGTTTTGGGTGGATGAACGCTCGGTGCCTCCCACGGATCCACAAAGCAATTACAAACTGGCGAAGGAACATTTCATCGATCCAGCCGGCTTTCCGGCCAATAACGTGCACCGAATCCAGGCAGAGCTTGAACCCGAAACTGCGGCGCGGTTGTATGCCGAAGACATCCGAAAATTCTTCCAGTTGGAGCAAGGCGCATTCCCACAGTTCGACATCATCCATCGCGGCATGGGGCCGGACGCCCACACTGCCAGTCTGTTTCCAGGAGAACCCTTAATTGACGACCATCGCAACCTCGCCGCGGCAACCTACGTCGAGAAGTTTCACCAATGGCGGATCACGCTATTGCCAGGCGTGCTGGAGGCCGCTCGCAACACCATTATGTTGGTAGCAGGCGGAGATAAAGCCGAGCCGTTGCGCACCGTCTTGCATGAACCATACGACCCCAAGAAATATCCCGTGCAGATCGCGACTGAGGACGGACGGAACGTGCTGTGGTTCCTGGATGAAGCTGCNNGGCTTGGTGCCGAGCCGCACCCAAAGCAAAATTTCGTTCCCCGAGCGGATTCCAGTCACACGGATATTGCTGGGCGGCGACGTCATGTTGTCGCGTTACGTGGGGGCATTGGCACGTCAACGTGATGATCCCGCTTCCCCGCTGCGCGATGTGGCGGATCTGTTCTCGTCAGCCGACATCGCATTCGTGAATTTGGAAGCGCCCTTCTCCGATCGCGGCCGGAAAGTGGAAGCCGGCATGGTGTTTAAAGCCGAGCCCGAGATGATCGAGGCGCTGCGAGTAGCCGGAATCGATATTGTATCCACCGCCAATAATCATGCTCGCGACTGTGGCGCGTACGGAGTGGAGTTCACCCTCAATTGGCTGCAAAAAAATGGCATCGAGACGGTGGGGACCGGACAGACGGCCGAGCTGGCGCATGAAGGCGCCATCTTGGAGCGCAACCAGGTGGGTTTCGGTTTTCTGGCATACACCTACGATCAATCCAATGGAAATCATGCCGATCAGGACGATCGCGTGGCGATGATGGACCTGGATGAAATGGTGGAAGACGTCAAGAAACTCCAGGAGCGGTGCGATGTCGTGATCGTCTCGATGCACGCCGGAACCGAATATCTGCAAAAGCCCAACGCCCAGCAACGCGAGTTCGCGCATGCCGCCATCGATGCCGGCGCAACCGTCGTGGTGGGCCATCATCCTCACGTAACGCAGCCGGTGGAGGATTATGGCAAGGGCGTGGTCTTCTATTCCCTCGGTAATCTCGCGTTCGATCAATTCCAGCGCAAGGAGACGCAGCGGGGATGGATCGCGGATGTGCGGTTCATCAGGAATCGGCTGGTCGGATACGGAATAATCCCGGTCGACATCGTCCGCACGGTGCCGAAGATCGCACAAGCGCTATAGTTCTTCAGTTCTTCGGTTCGCGACGTGGGGCAGGCGCTTTCGCCTGCCAACCCAGACTTCGAACCCAAATTATTCCCAGCGAAGCACCACCAGCGGATCAACCTTCGTAGCGCGCCGCGCAGGCCAGTAGCTGGCGGTAGCCGCAACCAGAATCATCAATAGAGATACTCCAGCAAGCGTGCCAGGATCGCTCGCCTCGATGCCGTAGAGGAAGCTGGTAAGAACTCGGGTGGCCGCGAAGGCCGCCGCAGCGCCAATCGCCACGCCGATTACGCCCAGCATCATTCCCTCCCCCACCACCATACGCAACACATCCGCCCGCGCTGCGCCCAGCGCCATGCGAATCCCGATCTCGTGCGTTCGCTCCGTAACCGCAAAAGCAATTACACCGTAGATCCCCACCGTGGCGAGCACCAGCGCGAGTACGGCGAAAATACCAAGCAGCAGCATACGGAAGCGCGGCGTCGCCACCGAATCGTAGACCACTTGCTCCAAGGTTTGGATGTCCTGCAATGGCTGATCCCGATCAACCGCCCAGACCGCGGCGCGCACCGCTGGTATCAGTTTCGACGGGTTGCCCGCGCTGCGAACCACTAGCGTCATCCAATGGCTGGGGACGGCGCGAAACGGTGCGTAGACCTCAGGACTCGTGTCGGCATCCAGGCTGTCGTGCTTGATATCCGAAACCACGCCGACGATCTCGCGCCATTTGTCCGCAATCTTGATACGCCTGCCGAGCGGCTCCGTGGAACCTGCCCGCGCGTCCGGCCAGTAGCGGCGAACCATGGCCTCGTTGACGAGGATAGTATCCCTCGCGGAGTCGCCGCTTGTGAAAAGGCGTCCCCTCCGCAGCGACACGCTCATGGCACGAAAATAATCGAGGCTGACGGACCGGAAGTATAGCGAGGCCCCCGCTGCGTCCTTGGACTGGCCTTCGATCTCGACACCACTCCACGACATCGTAACTTCCGGTTTGATAGGGAGAGAATTGGTGACTGCGGCAACCTGCACAGCGGGTAATCCCTGAACTCTTTCCAGCACCTGGTCTGCGAAGATAGACTGCGAGACGGGGTCGCGATACTTGGCCTCCGGAAGATCCAATCCTACCGTCAAGACACGCTCGGGCCGGAATCCGGGATCCACTCCGGTCAGCCGGACAAAACTGCGCAGCAACAGGCCAGCGCCGGCCATCAACATCAGTGTCAGTGCGATCTCTGAGACCACCAGCAGACCACGCAACCGGCGGGTACGCCCGGAGCTACTAGACCGGCCGCCCTCCTTCAAAGCCTCGTTCAGCTCGCTGCGTAGCGACCAGCGGGACGCATTCCAGGCAGGAACGGCAGCGGCGAGCAATCCAGTGACAAGCGAAACCAGCAGTCCCAACGCGAGCACGCGTGTGTCGACGGTGATTTCGGAAACCCGTGGAAGCAACCCCTCCGGTGCAGCGGCTAGCAGCAGGCTGACGCCCCAGCGAGCCGCCAGCATGCCGAGCGCGCCTCCCAGCAGCGCCAGAATCGCGCCCTCCACCAGCGTCTGCCGCGCGAGCCGCCACCGGCTGGCGCCTAAAACCGCCCGGACACTGGTCTCCCGTTGTCGCGCCGACGCGCGCGCCAATAGCAAGTTAGCCATGTTCACTGCGGCGATCAGCAGCACCAGTCCGGACGCGCCCCAAAGCACCAGCAACGCCGGGCGGATAGTGTGCGACATCTCTTCGGCCATCGGGACCAAATTCACACCGGTAAGGCTGTAACGGCGCGGATTTTCGGCATGCAGACTCTGCGCGAACGCGGTCTGCTCCGCCTGCGCTTGTGCCAGCGAGACCCCAGGCTTCAAGCGCGCGCCAACCAGGAAGATAGACCATTTGCGATCGGCAGTTACGTCACGAGCCATCGGAACCCAAACATCCGTGTCTCGGGATAATTCCGGCAGCACCGGATCGAAGGAGGGTGGCAGGATGCCGATCACCGCATAGGGAACCCCTTCCAGCATGACCTTGCTCCCCAGGATTCCGGGTGCCGCGCCGTACCGCTGTGTCCAGAGCCGATGGCTCAAGATCGCGACTGGGCTTGCGCCGGGACGGTCCTCTTCCGGTAAGAAGGTGCGCCCAAGGAACGGTTGCACTCCCAGCAAGGGAAAGAAACCCGACGTTACGAAAGCCCCAGGAACACGTTCGGGCTCGCCTCCACCGCTCAACCCGAACGGCCTTCTATTGAATCCAGCCAATGCCTCGAACGGACCCTTGTGCTCCTTCCAACGCGCAAACGTCGTGCTAACAACCCACCAGTTCTTCATAGCGCGGATTTCCGCGGGATTGGGAAACTGGTTCGGATCTACGTTCTCGGTCCCCCAGACCATCACCAGACGCTCGGGATCGGGATGAGGCAGGGGCCGCAGCAGAACTGTATTGATCACGCTGAAGATGGCAGTATTTGCGCCGATCCCCAGCGCCAGCGTGATCGCGGCGGCAGCGGTGAATCCAGGACGCAGGCGAAGTAGACGTAGCGCGTGGCGTATATCGGACGTGACCGTTCCCATATTGAGCAATCTGCGGCACGTAGATTTCCAAATCAGAGAGTCCTCGATAAGTGACGTAGGCTACAAACAGTGTTCTTTGTTGCGCGAATTCACCCACGTCACCGCGCGATAGAGCCAAAAGCCGCGTCGTGGGGCAGGTTGCCAACTGTTGCCAACCTGCGGCCGATTGTCAACCTTGATTGTCAATCGGCCTTAAAATCCGGAGTCTAAAAATCGGGGACACTTCGGGCTAGCTTCAACCGCAAACGATAAAACAGCAGACGTGTCCCCGATTTTTCCTTAACGTTTTGACCCTCGTATATAGGCCGAGCGCGGAGGTAAGGTACGTCCGCCAATTACACCGGTTCGCCCTTGCGGTCGCGAGCGATTTGTATCACAATAAGCAGGTGACTTTTGTCGATCCGAGGCAAATGCGACGAACCCTATCCACAAATGCGCTATTGATACTTTGCACGTTCTCGATATCTGCCCAGACCCCAGTCAAGCGTCCGCCCACAGCTTCTCCGCAGGCCCGGCAGGAGGAGCTGGCGAAGGTTCAGGAGCTGCTCTCCGACCCGGACCCGAACGCGCGATTGGCGAACATGGAGGCGATTGTCAATTCGGAAGATACGACAAGGATTCAACTAGCCTTGCGAATTGTCTTTCATAGCGACGATCAGAATATGCGGGCCCTTGGTGTGCGCGCCTACGTCGCAAGCCTGAAGGAGCTGACTTTCGATGCGCAACTGCCTCCGCAAATTCAGCGCCAATACGACGAGGCGCAGGGCGAAGCGGACAAGATGAAGGAGCTCTTTGCAAAGTATGCCTATGTGGAAGCGCTAGCAGGTAGTGGTCTTCGAGTCCGCCTTGTCTTCAGCAAATACGATATGACGAAGGGTACAGGGGCCGTTGCCTCAAATGCCCGAGGCGTAGGGTCATTCACGATTTCCGGAGACCGCGTAATCGGAAATGCGGTAGTTTCGTTTCCCTCGATCAACAGCTTTAACTGCAGTTTTGACTTCAGGCCCGCGGCTGATATGTCGCTAAAAGGTACGCTTACGTGCGAAAACTACGGCCGTTTTATCTTCCCGAGAATTCCGATCTCCGCGCCGATCTTCTGACATCGGTCACTCAAAACTGAGATTCGAAAGAGCTACAGGACCATCGGTCGCCGTCTTCAGAGTTATCCGAACGTTTCTTACCGTCGAGCCCAGAACCGAACAGTTGACCGTCCCGGTGCCGCCATCCGCGCGGCAGTATTTCAGACTTTCCCACCCTGCACCGTCGGCCACCTCGCTGACCGCGATATCCATGCCCTCTACCGCATTTACTTTTGATGTAAGGCGAAGCCGCACACGCTGAAGTCGGATTGGGCTCTCCAGTACGACGACGAAAACGATCCGATGATCCTTAGGGATGACATTCCATCCCAGCCCATTCCCCGCGAATATCCGTTCCGAAGTTGAATTCAAATCGGTCGTTGATCCAGCCGTCAAAATTATTGGCGAGACGGTCCGGCTCGGCTGGTTTGCAACACGTCGCGGTGAGGCAGCGGCAGAATCAATCAGTCGGCGAATCACATCCGCTCTTACGGCGATCGCCTCGTTCCGCTCATCATCGACCTGCACTACCATGCCCAGAGCGCCTTCATCATCCACGACCATGCTGCCGCTCCAACCCTTCACTACCCGATCTGCTGAGATCGTCGGTTGGACAGAGAACTTGGAGCCCCGGTCCTGATCCATACGGGCAGCTCGCACCCGAACAGGAACTCTCACAACCTCCCCCTCACCAGTCGTTTCCAAAGTAGCGCCCGCCAGACCTGCAACACGCCGTGCTACGCCGATATCAGAAAGGCGGCCCGTGCCGCACGTTGAAGGATCGTTTGCCCCATTGACGGTTAGAATGGCAACGTCTAGCTGTTCCGACAGCACCTCTGGAATGCCGCTGCTAAACTCACGCTTCCGATCATCAAGGATCTTTATTGTCGAAACAGGACGCCCATCGATTAGCCTGATAACGTGGGCGGGAGTAACGACTTTACAGCGCGAGTCGACATCCAGAAACATCCAGCCCTGGCCGTGAGAATCACTGTTGGTTTCGACCCGAACGATTCCCGCATGCGCCAGGCCAGCGTAAGTGAACCACATTAGTGAGATTGTGCGGACGCGCCTCATGGCTTACCGAGTGGTTGTTCCCATGGGAAGGCCCCTTCTTCACGCCTAAAGTACAAGGCGCGCACCACCCAGCCGCATACAGCGAAAGATCCGACGATGACAGCCAGGAGCTTGTACACTTTGATTAGGTTCGGATCATCCCAAATCCGGGCTAGCGTCGTCGCTTCGATCACGTCCGGCTCGCGGCGATTGGGCCGGTAGAGAGCGAGCTTCGGTACGTCCGTTGCAACCACGATGCTCAAAGCGGGCCTTTCGTCGTGGATGTAAGCGATCCCCCACCAGTTTACCTGCGTTCGGTTCTCATCGCTACCTTTTGGGTGCTCTTCCAACGGCGCACTCGGAAAGGCCTCAAGTCTTGAGGCAACCGGTAGGTCGAGTTCGGTCACCTGATAAAGGGTGGGCTGCATGAACGGGTTCGGGGAGAACAGAGTGACAGCTCGAGCAGACAACGTCAGCTTCCCGTCCAGTAAAACACGCGGCTCTGGGACTGCGGTTTCGGCGCCGGCAAATTCAGAGCCAATTCTAGCCTTCCCCCATATCGGCAAGGGGAGAGGAAGCTTCCGTCGAGGGTCGACCCGAGCTATTCCGGAACTTGAACTGAGATCGTGGTCGCACGTTTCGTCTGATTCCAGATACGTGCGCCCAATAAGACTCAGTTCGTTGTCCGCGTGCACGGAGGTGAAGGAGCCTGCTACCGTGCTGTCCGGAACCGCGTCGGGCCGTGGCAACAACTCGATGGAGAGCGGGCCGTAACCAACCCGTCCATAAATGACACTTGTACCCATTTTGGGTGTCACAACTCCCTCCACGCACTTGCCGTTCAGCTGATTCTTAGATGCGCCTCTCGAAGTGCCGATACGCATGGCGCGCACATGGAACGCTGCAAGGCGGGGTTGAGTGACATCGAACGCCACGCGTTCTGATGTGGCCGAAATCTGCGACAGGGTCTCAACGGTTCCCGCCTGACGGTGCAACCACCAGAAAAAGCCAACGATGGGAACCGTCAGCACGACGAACAACGAGAGCTGATGCCGATAACGCAGCTCGCGGAAACGCGGAAGCAACCACCGAATCTTCGTCCATACGCTCATGTTCGGGCACTTCCTGTGAACATTATTGGCGTAGGGACACGTTGAAATCGGACTCGTGGCTGTCGAATCGCTCCTGCAGCTGAACAACTAAAACGTAGTCGGCAGGAGCGGGCATTCGGAATTCGCACGAAGAGGAAAAAGCGACCCTCACCGCGTTCGCTTCCGTGTGGCAAATGCCGATGACTACGTCAGTGCCACCCTTTTTACGTAGCGAAACCTTGAGGCGCTGCGCATCCGCATTCAGATACGCTACCAGCATTTGCCTCGGGGGTGCGGCCACGGGGCCGTTGCCCTTCTTCTCCGAGAACATGGCAGGAATAAGGACGCCCCGCTCAGCCGAGTTACAGTCATCCACCAGCCGCACAGAGACCGCCATTTCCGTGGCTGCGTAGCGCTGCAAGGGAATGAGATAGTCAGGACTGGTTTTGGTTTCGAAAACTTCGGCGCCTTGCTCATTTGGAAACTGATACAGGTTCTGGGCAAAGTAGCGCCCGTCCTGGCTTGCGACCTCTACACACGCCTTACGCCAGCGAAAAGCAGGTGGCAGCAAGACACCCACGCCATTCACGTCAAAGCGTCCGGGCAATGGATCCCACGACAGACCGACCAGCAAGTTGCCGGAAATCTTCGGATTGTTGTCAAAGGTCTCAACATACTTAGGACTCACCAGACGGATCATTTGTGCCTGAACAATGGAAACCGAATGAGCCAGGAGAATGGCGGTCAAAGCTGCGCGCCGAATTCCTCCATATCTCATCATTTGTCCATTCTAGCCGAATCAAAGGATTGTTGCCGCCTAATTAATGGAGACCGCCCAGCACAAAATGACCAAACCGCAAAGGCGCAACCGTCCAGGCTTGGCAGGCAACGCCGGAGAGAACCTCCGGCCAAGAAAACCCAGCAACGAATTAATATGAGTGACGGACCCGGAAAGACCTTTCTCCCTTCCCTTTCAACAATCTCCCACCGATCTCACACTTACTACCCACCAACCCCGTGCTACCCAAATAACAGAAAGGCCAACCAATGACCAACTCCACAACCACGAACAACGGCACCACCCACGAACCCGACTCACGCGCCGAAATCAACCGCGCCAACTCCCAACACTCCACCGGCCCCCGCACCC
>PMUN01000277.1 GCA_003166875.1 Bryobacterales bacterium
GCCGCGACCGGAAGGGAGCGTTGCGAGATCGTGGTAGCGCTCCCTTGCGGTCGCGGCTCGGAATGGGCGGTCGAATAAATCTGATCCGTTCAAATCAAGTATCCTGAACGGACATGAGAATCGTTCTCTTTTGCTTGTTTGCGGCTCGTGTCCTGGCTGCTGACCTGGACTCCGAGATCGCGCGGTTGGCGAAAATCTCGGACGGCGTGGTGGGCATGTCCGCGTTGCACGTCGAGTCAAACCGCCGCTTTGCGTTCCATGGCGAGGATCGCTTCCCGATGGCCAGCTCGTTTAAGATTCCAATCGCTGTGCAATTGCTCGATCGCGTCGATCGCGGCGAACTCCGGCTGGATCAAATGGTGACCATCGAGCCACACGATTTGCATCCGGGCAGCGGGATGCTTAGCTCGCTATTGAATAAGCCGGGCGTGGTGCTGAGCCTGCGCAACTTGCTGGAGCTGATGCTTCTGATCAGCGACAACAGCGCAACCGACATTGTTCTGCGTCTGGCGGGTGGTCCTGAGGCGGTTACCGCCAAGATGCGTGAGCTGGGCATTTCCGGAATCGATGTCAATCGCCCCACCGTGAATCTGATTGCGGATTGGATTGGCGCTACGCTGCCACCTGAGAGTGAGTGGACGCCGGAGCGGTTCAGCAAGCTCCTGGATGCCGCGACACCGGAGCAGCGAAAGCAGGCCAGCGACCGCTTCAATCAGGACCTGCGCGACACCTCGCAGCCCAATGCCATGGCCGCGCTGCTGGAGAAAATCTACCACCGGCAACTGCACAAGCCGGAGACGGCGGCCCTGCTACTCGATATTTTGTACCGCTGCCAAACCGGTGAAGCTCGCATCAAGGGCATGCTTCCGCCGGGAACGGAGGTGGCGCACAAGACCGGTTCTATCGGCGGCACCATCAACGACGTTGGCATCCTGAATCTGCCGGACAACGCCGGCCACGTGGTGCTGGCGCTGTTCGTGAAGCAGGGATCGAAATCGGAGGCAAGCGAGCGAGCCATCGCGCAGATCTCCCGCGCGGTCTACGATTATTTCTTATTCAACCAACACCAGTAGAGGATGGCTATCATGCTGGCCGGCTCAGTAGTGAAATCTATAACGGAATTCGACGTAGATTTGGCGCGGATCGTTAAAGTGGAAACCGCCGAAGGTGAGGCTGTTGTCGAGTAGTTCGCGGCGGTTCGCCACATTCAGGGCAGTCAACGAGATCTTGTATCTCTCGCGCTCGCCAAAACTCTTTCCCATGGAGATATCGAACGTAGTGTGCTGCCTCAGATAGTTCCCCGGATATTGCGCGTTCGGCGACCCGTTGGTGAATCCGGAGCCGTAGTACACATTTGTCGACGCGAACGCCTGCCCGGGAAGAATTGCATTGGCTCCGAAGTTCAACGTGTTTCTCTGATCGTGATCCACCGGTGCGTATCCCGGCGGGAAGGCCACCGGGCATGACGCCGAAACGGGAACAGGGCAGACTACGCCTCCAGTGATGGGCGACGTTGCCTGCGCGATCTGATTCGAATACGCCAGGTGGACCTGAGCGCGATGCCAGAGGCGCGGGGAGCGAAGTGTGGTCTCCCAACCCTGAATCAGAGCGCCACTCCAGGTGATTGGCCAGAAGATGTTCGATTCGCCAATATTATTGTGGTCCA
Organism: Bryobacterales bacterium; assembly: GCA_003166875.1. Taxonomy (GTDB): domain Bacteria; phylum Acidobacteriota; class Terriglobia; order Bryobacterales; family Bryobacteraceae; genus Palsa-89. Next base: position 1,667 of record PMUN01000277.1, read on the forward strand.
GCCAGTTCCGCGCGCGCGTCTGAAACGTATCTTCCTCGAGCACCCAGCCGCGAAACGGAATCGAGACGCCAAATTGGTATTCTTCATCGCGCTCCCCCTTCAGCGGCGCGAAAGTCAAAGTCTGGCTGGTAGCCAAATTGAGCAATGGCCCCGTCGCAGTCAGCAGCGGCGGCGCCTGATAAAAGTGGCCGTAAAAGCCATGAAAGACCCAGTTGATGCGCGGAATCCTGATGGCAACGCCAAAGCGCGGGTCGGTCGCGTTCTCGATGACTCCTGGCTGAGTTCTGGCTCCGGGGGCGGTGAAGTGCGATTCCCGAAGGCCGGCGATTAGCGTCAACCACGAGGTGACCTTAAATCGGTCGCTGATGTATTCTTCGATCAGTCCGCCGGTTACAGCAGCCGAGGACGCGCCGAAGTTCTGACAGTTCGGTGCGCAATCTGTAAAAACGTTATTAAAGTAGTTGCTCTGGTGCTGGGCGAATCCGTACACTCCCACTTGAACGTCGTTGTTTTTCACAGAGGTGATGTTCAGGCTGGCTTGGGCGCCGGCATAATTGGCGGTCTGATCCACAGTCGAGACCACCGGCACATCGCTCGGGCCGCCGGTATAGCTGGCCTGGTTGTAGTGATAGAAGGGTGAAACCGTCAGCAGCAGGTTTGGACTAAATGTGTGAAGCCATGAGAAGGTGACGTAACCATCCGGTTCACGTTCACTATCGCGAAGGCCGTAACTGGGATAAACCTGATTTCCGGCAGAGTTGGGATTCGGATCGATGGGGATCTGGTAATAATCCCGGCGCAACGACGCGACCAGCCGAAATTGGTTGGAGGGACTGGCGTTGAATATGAAGGACGCGAATCCACCATAACCGTTCTCGGCGTCGTGAACAACTTGCCCGATGGGCGGCTGCAAACCGTAGTTGCTTCGATTTCCGTTGAGACTTAAGTAATAGGCGAAGCGTTTGGTGTGCCCGCCGAAATTGAATTGATCGTTGGTTTGGTACCAGTTTCCGAAACTGGTGACGAGTTCCGCCTCATGGTCGCGCTCGAAACCGGTTCGGGGAACGATATTGAAAATTCCATACGTGCGGTCTCCGTACTCTGCATCGTAGCTGCCTCGCTGAACTTCCAGATAATCAATGTCCTTGGGGTCAATCTGCGGGCCCAGATTGGTGGCGATGTTGGTGTTCGGTATGGGTACGCCGTCAATCAGCCAACCCACTTGATGGCCTCCGCGCATGTGCAGCATGTCGTGGGTTACGTATGCACCGGGCGTGTAGTCGGTGATCATCGCCATACTGTTGGTGCGGCCGGCGCCGGGAGTTTGGGCTATGTCTTCGCGATCGATCAAAGTGGTGGGGGTTACCGAATCCATATTGGCCACTTCCGCTTGGGCGACGACGACGGTACTTTCATTCAAGGGAGCGATGACCAGTTGAAAGTGAAGAATCGGTGACGATCCGGAAGCGACTGTCACGGCCTGCTGAGCAGTCTCGAACTTAGACTGAGTGACGGTGATCTTGTAATCGCCCACTGGCGCCGTGGTGAACGAAAATTCGCCGTTGTCGCCCGATTGAGCGGTTTGAGACCAATCCGAAGTAATCGCCTGCAGCTTTACCGATGCACCAGCCACCGGCCGATGCTGGGGATCGTGCACGATTCCTTGGACCCTTCCGAAAATTGTTGCGTGGAGTAGGGAACCAGAACTTAAGAATATTGCCAGACACGAACAGAGTACGAGCTTGCGCACAAAACCTCCTGCATAGTTGAAAAACAGAATGTGTTTAGGAGATTGAGGCGGGAGGCCCGCGCTTCTGACCCGCGCGGCTATAGGAGCTCAGGCAAAGGGCTTCTGCCTCTGGGAGGACAGCTGAATGAGTGAGGAGTCCACTAAAGATGGCTTGGAAAAACCCAGGTAAACTTACGGCCGGACCGACTGGAATGGCTCCGGCGGATGGGAACAGAGGGCACCTGCCAGGCTGCAGGGAGGGACCTGACGGCGATTCCGATTGCATTGCCATCATCGCGCAATGGTGTTTTCCGCCGCGACGGCAGCATGCCGGAAGCTTTGAGTCCCGGTCGGAAGCGAACACCACGGGACTGATCAGCGAAAAGCTGAACAGAGCCATCAGCAATAATGCCAACGTGCGGCGCATCGATGCTATTGTAGCTTTCTTTGCGATCAGTGCGCGATGGAAATGGCTTGGCGCGCGACATTTAAATGGATGATCAGCCCGCCGATGCGCGATCGGTCCAAAACATTCCGGAGCATGTGAGGCGAGCGCCGATGACTGTGCGCGAAAAACCGGATAGCGCATCCGCTCTCGGTTGGGTTCAAAGTACTCGGCTTCGATGCCGATGATTTTAGCGAGTTCCCATGGGCCTGCTGGCCCACCAAAGGTCATGAAGACGCCCGTAGCGCACGCACTAATGCGTGCCGCGTTCACACTCGTGTGAACGCTCGGGATTCGGTCGTCACGGGTGTTCGCAAGAGTGCGAACACGGCACGCATTAGTACGTGCGCTACGAGCGGGTCCCGTAGAATCAATATTTCTGGACGGGCGTCTTCAACGGAGTAGCGCAGGATCTTCACCAAGGCCTCGATCTTGCCGTGGTTGAGGCGATTCGAGACAGCGAGCGATCCATCGATTGCTCCCTTTGGCGTCCTGAGGCGACCGCTTTCAGGAGAGCCGGACGCGGGAAATCTGCACCTCCGGTTCGACGAGTGAAGAGCGGGTCGCGCTCATCGCGTCGCCTTCTCTACCGGTTCGGAATGGATGCTAGGCCAGCGTGTTGATTGGTGCGGGGTGCGCTGACTCGAATAGCTTGATTGCTAGGCCTTGTTGCAGAATGTAGCCTAGCTCGTCGATGCCTTCTAGCAGGCAGTCCTTGGCGAAGCTGTCGACGGGGAATTCGACCGTGCGGCCGTTGGGCAAGGTCAACGTTTGCGTCGCGAGATCTACTTTCACCGTCGCGTTTGGATTTGCGAACAGCTCGGCGTGGACGTCACGCGGGATGATGATCGGGAGCAGCGAGTTTTTCAGCGAGTTTTGCTTGAAGATGTCGGCGAACGACGTGCTGATTACGGCGCGGAATCCGTATTGCGTGAGGGCCCACGGGGCGTGTTCGCGCGAGCTACCGCATCCGAAGTTGTCGCCGGCCAGCAGAATCTGCGATCGCTTCGCTTCGGGCGTGTTCAGGATGAAGTCGGGTTTCGGGTTTCCCTCGGCGTCATAGCGCCAGTCGTAGAACAACTGGTCGCCCAGGCCGTCTTTTGAGATGGTCTTCAGGAAGCGGGCGGGGATGATTTGGTCCGTGTCGATGTTGTCGATGGCGAGCGGGACCAGACGGCTTTCGAATGGGACGAATTTGTTCATCGGAGTAGTTCCCTTACATCGCTGACTACGCCTGTAATTGCAGAAGCAGCGGCGGTCAGTGGGCTGGCGAGGAACGTTCGTCCGCCCTTACCCTGGCGTCCCTCAAAGTTGCGATTGCTGGTTGAGACGCTGTATTCGCCGGGCTGCAATTGATCGCCGTTCATGGCGATACACATGGAGCAGCCGGCCTCACGCCAGTCGGCGCCGGCGTCGCGGAAAATCTGATCCAGTCCCTCGGCTTGAGCTTGCGCTTTCACTTGCTGCGAACCAGGGACTACCATGACGCGCAACCCGGGATGTACTTTTCGGCCGCGCAGGATGTTCGCGGCGCTGCGCAGGTCGGAGATGCGCGAGTTGGTGCAGCTTCCGATGAATACTACGTCCAATGGATGGCCGAGCAGCGGTTTTCCAGCTTCGAGATCCATGTAGCGGAGTGCTTTGGCGAGAGTGTCGCGTTCCAGAGGATCGGTGATGTCGCTCGGATTCGGAACCGCGGCGGTGATCGGAATCCCCATTCCGGGGTTGGTGCCGAAGGTGATCATGGGCTCGAGGGCGGAGGCGTCGAGCGAGATGCTCTTGTCGTAAGTGGCTTCTTCATCCGTTGGCAGCTCGCGCCAGCGCGCTTCGGCAGCGGCCCAGGCGGCGCCTTTCGGAGCGTAAGGACGGCCGGCTACATATTGATACGTCGTGTCGTCGGGCGCGATCAATCCGCCACGAGCGCCGGCTTCGATGGACATGTTGCAGACGGTCATGCGCTCATCCATGGAAAGGGCGCGAATGGCCGGGCCGCAGTATTCGAAGATGCAGCCGGTGCCGCCGCCGATTCCGATGCGGGCGATCATGGCGAGAATGATGTCTTTCGCAGTTACGCCGGGCTTAAGGAAGCCGTCCACGCGGACCTGATAGGTTTTGGGTTTGTTTTGCAAAAGGCACTGCGAGGCCAGCACATGCTCTACTTCGCTGGTTCCGATGCCGAAGGCTAACGCGCCGAAAGCGCCGTGCGTAGCGGTGTGGCTATCGCCGCAAACCACGGTGAGCCCTGGTTGCGTGAGGCCTTGCTCGGGACCGATGACGTGCACGATGCCCTGCTGCGTGCTATCCAGACCGAAGCAGCGAATTCCGAATTCCTTGCAATTGGCTTCGAGTTTTGCGACTTGGGCGGCGGCGACTTGATCGATTATTGGGAACGAGCGCGGGGTGGTGGGGGTGCTGTGGTCCGTGGTGGCGATGGTGAGATCGGGACGGCGGACTTTTATGCCGCGGGCGCGGAGACCGTCGAAGGCTTGCGGCGAAGTTACTTCGTGGACCAGGTGGAGGTCGATGTAGAGAAGTGTGGGAGCGGCGGATTGTTCGGCGACGATGTGGTGGTCCCAGACTTTTTCGATGATGGTGCGAGGTTTCATATTGTTTTTACTGGACAAGCCGGAGGCTTGTCCTACAGGCTTCTCCGACCTCTGACGTGGTCGCTGTTCCGTTCAGGTCGGCGGTGACTTGGCCGGAATTTAAGACTGATTCTACTGCCGCGTTCACGGCTGCGGCTTCTTCGTTTAATCCGAAACTGTATTCGAGCATGGCGGCTACCGATCCGATGGCGCCGAACGGGTTGGCTTTGTTTTGACCGGCGATGTCCGGCGCAGAGCCATGGACCGGCTCGTATAATCCCACCCAGGCGCCAGAAGGCTTCCGGTCGCCAATCGAAGCTGAGGGCAGCATGCCGATGGATCCAGCCAGGACAGCCCCTTCATCACTTAGGATATCGCCGAACATGTTCTCGGTGAGCAAGATGTCGAAGCGGCGCGGGTTCAGGATCAATTGCATGGCGCAGTTGTCCACCAGGATGTGATCGAGGGCGACGTCCGGAAATTCGGCGGCGATTTCGACAACGACCTTGCGCCAAAGCTGCGAATTTTCGAGGACGTTTGATTTGTCGACGCTCGTGACTTTCTTGCGGCGGTTGCGTGCTAGATGAAACGCCATGCGCGAGACGCGTGCGATTTCCGAGCTCGAGTAGGTCATCGTATTGATGGCGCGGGTTTCGTTGCCGTCCTGATGGATTCCGCGCGGCGTTCCGTAGTAGATGCCGCCGGTCAACTCGCGGACGATGATCATGTCGGTTCCATCCACCAGATGATTCTTGAGCGGCGATGAATCGAGCAGCGCTTTATAGGATCGAACCGGGCGGAGGTTGGCATAAACGCCTAGCACTTTGCGAATGCCGAGCAGACCTTTTTCGGGACGCTTTTCGGGCGGGGCTTGGTCGAATTCAGGTAAACCGACGGCTCCCATCAGTGTAGCGTCGGCTTGGAGAGCGAGGTCGATGGTTTCCTGCGGGAGGGGCGTGCCTGTTTTATGAATCGCGACGCCGCCTAGCAGGCCTTCGGTGAGTGAGAGCTGGTGGTGGAATTTAATGGCGACTTGTTGGAGAACTTTGACTGCTTCGCGCGTTACTTCGGCGCCGATGCCATCGCCGGGGAGGATTAGTACGTTGAGCTGCATCAATCGTTCGCTGCCACGGCGGTTTGTCCCAGCACCTGGTGGATCAGCTCGATGATTTCTTCGTTGCGTAGGCCTTTCTTACGATCGGCGATCGCAGTGAAGCGGTGGTACAAATCGTCCAGCTCTGGTTTGTTGAGCTCAAACCCCAGGTCTTCGGCGCGTTGATGCAGCGCGTGCCGGCCGCTGTGTTTGCCCAGCACCAGCTTGCTTTCAGGGACACCGACTGAGGTGGGTTCGATGATTTCGTAAGTGGTCCGTTCCTTCAAATAGCCGTCCTGATGAATGCCCGCTTCATGGGCGAAGGCATTCTCGCCGACGATGGCCTTGTTCGGCTGCGGTCCAAACGTGATGGTTTGCGCGAGAAGCTGGCTGGTGGAATAAATCTGCTCAGTGACGATCTTGGTTTCATAGGGCAGCTTGTCGGGACGGGTCTTGAAGGCCATCACGATTTCCTCGAGCGCCGCATTGCCNNCGATGCCGTTGATGGTGCACTCAATCTGGCGGGCGCCGGCTTGGACCGCCGCGATGGAATTGGCTACTGCGAGTCCCAAATCGTCGTGACAATGCACGCTGACGATGGCGCTCGGGCCGAGAGCCCGCACCATACGGCCGATCAGTGCGGCGTATTCTTCGGGGATCGAGTAGCCCACCGTGTCGGGAAGATTTACCGTGCGAGCTCCGGCCGCGACTACGGCGTGTGAGATTTGCTCCAGATAATCCCAGTCGGTTCGCGTGGCGTCTTCGGCCGAAAACTCAACATCATCGGTATGTTCGCGCGCCAATTCGACGGCGGCGACCGCTTCATCCAAAACCTGCTGGCGCGACTTCTTCAATTTGTATTTCAGATGGATGTCGCTGGTGGCGATGAAGGTGTGAATGCGAGGACGTTTGGCGTGCTTCAGAGCTGCTGCGGCCCGTTCGATGTCCGGCGTGTTGGCTCGTGCGAGTGCCGCTACCTGCGCCCATGGAAATTCGCGGCTCACGGCGTCTACTGCTTCGTAGTCGCCTTCGGAAGCGATGGGGAAGCCGGCTTCCAGGATGTCGACGCCAAGTTCCACCAGTTTGCGTGCCAGCCGGAGCTTCTCAGGCACAGTCATGCTGCAACCGGGAGATTGTTCGCCGTCCCGGAGAGTGGTGTCAAAGAGGTAAACGCGATTCGGCATGGGGTCCTCCAAGTCTTGTTTCAATTATCGGGGACGCGACCTGATTTGGCAAATTTATAATGCGTGCTTGTTGAATAAAATATTATGATGCGATAAACTTCGTTTATGGAACTGTACCCGTTGAAGGTTTTTATGACGGTAGCGAGTGAGAAAAGCTTCTCCCGGGCTGGTGAAAAGCTACGACGGACGCAGCCGGCGGTCTCTCTCGCGGTTCAGAAGCTCGAGTCGGACTTGCAGGAGCGGCTGATCGATCGTTCCGGCAAGGAGCTGCTTTTGACCGATGCAGGCCGAATCGTTTACGAATACGCGCGCCGGTTCGAGAATCTGGAGGGGGATCTGGAGGTCGCGCTAGCGGAGTTACGCGACAACTCGGCGGGACGGCTAACGGTGGGCGCCAACGAATCGACTTCACTGTATTTGTTGGGGTATATCGAGCGCTATCGGCGGCTGTATCCAAAGGTGAAGGTGCAAGTACGGCGATCGCTTTCGAGCAAGATTCCCTCGCAATTGATTGACGGCGACCTGGAGCTGGGCGTGATCAGCTACGATCCGGAGGATGACCGGTTGGTTTCGATGGTATTGTTCACCGACCATCTGGCGTTCGTGGTTTCGCCGGCGCACCGGTTTGCGAATCGCGCGAAGGTGTCCATCAGCGAACTGGGGATGGAAACGTTCATCGCCCACAATGTTTTGTCGCCGTATCGGGCGGTGGTGGTGAAGGAGTTTCAGCGGCACAAAGTGGCGCTCAATATGGACGTGGAGATGCCGACTGTGGAAACCATCCGGAAGATGGTGCAGCGGAATGAAGGCGTGGCGTTTCTGCCGCGCATGTGCGTGGAGCAGGAACTGAAGCAGGACACGTTGCGGGAGGTGCGAGTGGAGGAGTTGAGCGTGGAGCGGAAGATCCATCTGGTGTGTCCGGCGAAGCGGACCTTGAGTCATGCGGCGAAGGCGTTTTTGGAGTTGGTGAAGGGGGGCTAGGGTGCCGCTACTCGGCGCTGGGGACCCGGGGCTGGGGACCCGGGGCTGGGGACTCGGGACTGGGGACTCGGGACTTGGGATTGTCGTCGCGAACGTCTTCACCCGACAGCGCCCGGAGCTTTGGCATCAGGCCACAGCGTCGAGTTCCATGGTGGCTAAGATTGTGGGATCGGGAGCTAGGCCCAATTCTGCGAGGTTTTCGCCCTCGAGGTGAAGCGCGATAGCTTCACGAATGTTCGATGCCAATTCGTCCAGGGTGTCGCCCTCGGTAACCACCGGGAGGTCCAGGCACTCCGCGACGTACTTCTTTTCGCCCCGAAAGAATCGTACTTGGATGGTCCGCCTCATTGCTATGAACCTCACCCTCACTGTACAGCAGTTCGTGCGTCTATAAATGACTATGCGAACCATTCTGGCCGACCTCAAATTTGTCTTGCGCAGCCTGGGACGTAATCCGTCGCTGGTTGCTGCCGCTGTGCTTTCATTGGCACTCGGTGTTGGCGCGAATACCGCGATCTTCACCTTGACGGATCAGATCCTGCTGCGCGAGCTGCCGGTGAAGGAGCCGCGGCGGCTGGTGCTATTCCAGTGGGCCGGACAGTTTATCGGGGGAACCACGCGCGGTTACGAGAGTTCGTTCGCGTATCCCGCTTACATGGAATTGCGGGACGGCAATCCGGAGGTCTTCAGCGGGATCGCGGCTCGCTATGAGGATTCGGTGGACATCGGCGACAAGGGGCTGGCGCAACGCGCCGTGGCGGAGTTGGTGTCGGGCAACTATTTCGAGGTTCTGGGTGTCCAGGCTGCGATTGGGCGAACACTGACTCCGGCTGAAGACCGGGTCAAGGATGGTGAACCTTACGCCGTGATCAGTTACGAATATTGGCAGCGGCGATTTGGGGGCGATGCTGGTGTGCTGAACCGGGCTATCGAGATCAATGGACATCCCATGACCGTTATCGGCGTGGCCGAGCGGGGGTTTTCGAGTTTTGAACCCATGAGTCCGGCGGACGTTTTTGTTCCGCTTGCGATGAAGACGGTGGTGACTCCTACCTGGGACGATCGAGTCCGGCGCAACAGCATTTGGCTGAAAATCTTCGCGCGGCTCAAGCCCGGCGTCGACGCGCGGATGGCACAAAGCGCCATGGCGATTCCTTATCACAGTGTTCTCCTGAATGATTGGAAAGACGCTGGCCGCGCCCCGGAACGCTCTAAACGGTACCTGGCGAACACTCTGCGATTTACGGATGCATCCAAAGGTTTCGGGTCGTTCCAACAGCTTTTTGGAAAGCCGCTGTACGTGTTGCTGGCGATGGTGGGCACGTTGCTGCTGATTGCGTGCGTGAACGTCGCGAATTTGCTGATCACGCGCGCGGCGGCCAGACAAAAGGAGATCGCGATAAGGTTATCGCTGGGCGCTACACGCGGCTCGCTGATCCGGCTGGTGATGACCGAAAGCCTGCTGGTGGCGACGGCCGGTGGTTTGCTGGGGATACTGGTCGCAATGTGGATGGCCTCGCTGCTGGTGGGCATTTTGCCATACCAGAATATCGGCGCGGTGCTACGCACTACGCCGGATGCGCGCATCTTCGCATTCACGGCGGGCGTCAGTCTACTGGCGGCGATTCTTTTCGGATCGGCGCCGGCGCTGCAAGGGACTCGTCCCGACCTGGCTGTCACGCTGAAAAGCGAATCGGGAAAACTCTCGGGGGGCGCCGGCCAGACCAGATTGCGAAAGCTGTTGGTATCCGCGCAGGTGGGCTTGTCGCTGCTGTTGCTGGTGGGAGCTGGGCTATTTGCTCGGAGTCTTTACACGCTGCTCTCGACCAATTCAGGCATTGAGACCACGCAATTGCTGGCGGTCACGATTGATCCTTCGCTACATCGATACAGCGCGGATCGGGCCAGGCATCTTTTTGTCGAACTCCAAAACAAGCTGCAGCGCTTGCCGGAAGTGATGTACGCCAGCGGTGCGGCCGACCCGGTTCTCGCGAATGCCAACTCGATAAATACGGTTCACGTGGAGGGGTACCATCCCCAAGAAGGCGAAGATATGGATACTGGCTTCAATGAAGTGCTGCCGGGATTCTTTCAAACCACGGGTGCGCGCGTGATTGCAGGCCGCGATTTTACAGAGCGGGACAGCGTAGGCGCGCCGAAGGTTGTCATCGTGAACGAGACGTTCGTGAAGCGTTTTTTTCCTCACGAAAGTCCGCTAGGTCATCGCATTGGCTGGGGATCCGATGGGCCTGTCGAATTGGAAATCGTGGGTGTCGCGCGCGATATGAAGGGCGTCGACCTGCGGGAAAAAGCCAGACCCTGGACATTCACGCCCGAATTGCAGGATGAGACTCCGTCAGAGCTGACGTTCTATTTGCGCACCAGCCTGGATCCTCTATCTCTGGCGCAGGCAGCACGGCAAAGTGTGATGAGCCTGGACGCATCGCTGCCGGTGTTTAATGTGAAGACAGTGGAGATGCAGATCAAAGAGACTCATTTTCTGGATCGTCTGTTCGCGTGGCTCTCGATCGCGTTTGGAGTACTGGCTACGCTGCTGGCATCGGTGGGCTTGTACGGAGTTACGGCTTATGCGGTGGCGCGGCGCACGCAGGAGATCGGAATTCGCATCGCGCTGGGCGCTTCACGTGGGAATGTGCTACGGCTGATTCTGCGCGAAGTGATTTCGCTGGTTGGCGCAGGTATTGCCGCAGGCGTGCTGGCGTCATTGGCGCTGGGGAGGCTGGTGGAGAGTCAGTTGTTCGGCATCAAAGCGAACGACCCGATGGTGATGCTCGCGGCGGTCGGCGTCATCATCAGCGTGACAGCGCTGGCCGCTTATGTGCCCGCGCGGCGCGCCACCGGAATTGATCCGATGAACGCGCTGCGGTATGAGTAGCCGGTTGGCACGCGAAAGCTCCCAATTAGTTTTCCCGAGATTGCTCAATTTGCATTCTTNNGGGTCTGCCCCACTATGACGGCCGAATCCCCAGTTTTGGAAAACGAACTGACCTTGGGCGAAAGCGCCTGCCCCACTTATTGCACGGCTACCGTAATGGCCTGCTGCTTAGTGGTGTTGTTTCCGATCGTGAGAACTACCAACTGATTTTGCGAATTGATATTGTTCGGGATTGTGACGTTCACTTGAAGGACACCCGATACCAGCGTGGGCGCTTCGCCCGCATAAGATATTGCCGCAGGTTGGCCGCCGATGGTTACCGAGACGTTGGCGACCGGCTTGGGTAGAGGTAGCGATGGTCCGGACATAGAGCCAGTGGCGACCGGTGGCGTGAGCAATCCTTCGCCAGTAGCGTAAATCGACACGGTGCTGCCCTTGGGAGCTGGATTACTTGCGTTGTTTGCACTTTCGTTTGAATTCAGAATGGCTCCCTGACCGTTGCCGGTTTGATTGGCCGAGAAGATGCCGGGAGCGGTCGCGGTAGTGGTCACCATGAAGGACGCCGAAATAACGCCATTAAAGTTCACCGTAACATTGATCGGGGAGCCCACGGCGACCTCGGCCACTTCGTAAGGGACAATCGCATTTATCTGTAGAGCTCCGACGTAGGTCAAAGGCGCGGCTACGTCGTTAAACGTCACCGTTGTGCCGCCCAACGTGGTATCCACGTGGCCGTTGTCCGGCGTAAAGTTGATCCCTGTAGTGGGGCCGAGATTTGTACCGAAAATGGTCACCAACTCGCCGGGCGAAACGGCTCCCGGCAGGAAGCTGGCGCCATTCACGACGGAACCCACTGCCGGCGCGGAGGGGCCAAAGACGCTGAGATTCACCTTGATCGTCTGAGTGACACCCGGAAGGCTGGACGAGGAGACGGCCACGTTGCCCGTGTAACTGCCGGCGCCGAGCGTCTGCACCACGGACAGATTTAGCGCGATGCTGAGAGTAACCGGAGTACTGCCAGTGGCCGGCGTGACCGTCACGAAGTTGCCCCCGGTAGACGGAATGAAGGTTGCCGTGATTGGCACGTTCGCTCCAGTAGCCGTGACTTGCACAGTCTGGGGACCCGCGAGCACGTTGGAGCCGATCTGGTAAGTGAAATTCGCGGTGGTGGCGGAGAGCGCCAAGGTGTTCGCCGTGCTGACCGTCAGCATGACCGGGATGTACAACGGGCTGTTTCCGGCTCCCGGAACGATAACAGTCACCACTCCGCTATAAGTGTTTTGCGGCAGGCTGGCGCCAGTGGCTGTGACGGTAACGGTACTGCCCGATGCGGTGGCCGCAAGCCAGCCGGTTCCCAGGAACGTAGTGGCCAGCGCGCCGATGGTTGTCCCGGCCGGCACTCCGTTGATCTGCACGGTTTGGCTGACAGGGCCTCCACCTGCGGGTTCCATGAGTGTGAGACTTGCCGGAGTGGCACTTACGCTGGAGGCCACCACAATCAAGTGCACATGAATGACCTGAGACGGGAGGTTTAGAGAGGTGACGGTGACCGTTCCATCATACGTCCCCACTCCAAGATCGACGGGACTAATGTTGATCAGCAGGTTGAGGGGTGTATCTCCGGTGTTAGGCGCTACTGAAAGCCACGTCAATCCGATGGGATTGGTGGCAGCAGCGGCATTGAAAGCAAGGACCGTGGAATCCGTGCTGGTGACCGAGACTGTCTGTTGGGTGGCGCTGGCTCCGGACAACATGGTGATGTCAAGGTAATTTGCGCTGACGTTCAGAAGAGCTTTGCCGCTGACGTTCAGCGTGACCGGAATGACGAGCGCCGGTGTGGATGAATTGGGGACGGTTAAGGTAATGTCCCCGTTGCAAACCTTCGCCGTCGTGAGTCCACCGACGTTCACGGATGCCACTACCTGATCCTGATTCAAGTAAGTAACGCCGGTGGCGCCGCTAATCCCGGTGGCGGTCAAGAACCCGGGACAATTGCTGGTGGTGACTGCTACCTGGAAATTGAGCGGAGACGCTGTGCTGGAGACAGTAATGGTTTGATTGGTCGGCGCCGTTTGTCCAATTTCGTAATTGAAGGTCAGTGAGCCAACGCTAGCAGTAAGTAGAGGGTTACTGTTTACTGTAAGAGTCGCGACAAAGCTCTGCGGTGAATTGCCCGCATTGGCAGAAGTCAGCGTAACGGTATCGCTGTATGTACCGGGCGCAAGAGTGGAGAGCACGAATGGATTCACAGTGAGCGCCAGCGCCTGGGGAGTGGTGCCGGTGACCGGAGCCACCGTTACGAAGTTAGGTCCGCCGGCAGTGGTGGAGGCTGAAGTAACCGTGAAGGTCAAGGCCGCGCCGGAACTTGTAATCTGGACATTCTGAACAGCCGGTTGAGTGCTGGTCCCGATTTGGTAAGTGAACATCGGACCGGTGGACGGAACCAATAGCAGCGGATTAGTGCTGACCACAAGGCTAACTGGGACCACTAGGAGGGGGTTAGAAGCACCGGATGCGGTGATATCGATTTCTCCGTCGCACGGTTGCGCGGTGATGCCGGTTGTAAGGCCCGATGTATTCACTTGGACCGTGATGTTGCTCGGCGTCGCGCCACTATCTGGTGAAATTACCAGCCAACTTCCACAGTGTGCCGTCTTGGAAAACGCTGTGAATACGACATTGGCGCCGGTGCTGCTGGTGATGGCGACGGATTGCGCAGCCGGTCCGTTGGTCCCTGTTTGCCAGGCGAAACTAAGTTGGGCGGGGCTAACTTGGATAGCGGGCGTTCCGGCGAGGGTAACCAATACCGGAATGCTGATGCCGTTTGTTCCTGGAGCGTTGATGGCAATTGCCCCGCTGAACGGTCCGGGGGTGGGTGGCAGCGCGGTAGGATTCACGGTAACTTGCAACTCGGCCGGCAAGGTACCGGACTGCGGGTTTACTGTCAGCCAATTTCCCCCGTCGCTGGTCCTGGCGGTTACGGTATAAGTTGTCGTGTTGGAATGACTGCTTGAAAGCGCGACGGACTGGGTAGAGGGAACCGTACTGGTAACAGCAAACGGAAAACTCAAGGAATTCGGATTCGCTGAAAGAGGGCTCGCCCCAGACAAGGTATCCAGTTCCACGCGCACCGACAGGGAGGCACCCGTCGCGTTGATATTCAGAAAGCCGTCGTCGGTGGCAAGACTCGAAAGCGCGGGGTTGACGGAGACCGTCAGTTCGAGCGGCGTTGTTCCACTACTGGGCGTAACCGTTAACCAGTTATTGTTAGAAATGGCGGATACCGCAACATTGGTGGACCCGTTGGAGGATGTTATTATCACCGTCTGAGGAGATAAGCTTCCAGTTTGCGCACTGAAGCTCATCTGCGACGGATTGGCGGTCAGCGTAGCATTCTGGGCCAGAGCCGTATCGGAAAAACACACCAGGGCAACCAATAAGCTGGCGAGACAGACTAGAGACTTTTGAGCGTTTTGCACGAGTTCCTCCACGAAAGATCGAGATTAGTAGGGTAAATCCGGACGCGGCTATGGGTAGTAGAAGCAATCTCCTTGCCACGATCCGTTAGACCAACTCAGGTTGCTGGCGGTTTCATCAACCTTGGAGTCACGTAGCCGGAATTTCCGTGATTAACCTTACAACCTAGCGCTTAGACTTTCAAACACACGTACTAATAATTCAAGCACTCGTGGCGGCGGATGTCTGCTCACAATTGCTCACCTTGGAATCAGGCAGTACAGGTTTCGGTCAATGGCGTGGCTGGGAATTCGGGGTTAATCAGCGTGCGCTGACAAGCGGGACTGGGGGCTGGGGACTNNGTCGGGGTTGTACAATTCTTGGGTGGTCGTTCGCCTACCTCACCTTCTATTCGTGTTGTCTGCGCTTGGCTTTGCTCAACCGATTGTGCTTGAGACCAGCACCATTCTGGATGGCAAAGGTGGGGTGCTGAAGAACCAGCAGATTGTGATTGAGGGCGCGCGCATTCAAGCTGTGACGCGAGGGAAGTCCACCGCAACTTACGACCTGCGCGGGCTGACGGTGATGCCGGGCTGGATCGACACGCATATTCATTTGACCTGGCATTTTGACTCACACCATAAACTCGCAAACCAGAGCGAGCCGCCACAAGCTTCGGCTCTCTACGCCGCGGAAAACGCGTGGCTCACGCTACAGGGCGGTTTCACCACCGTGCAAAGCGTGGGGGCGCCGATGGATGCAGACGTTCGCGATCGGATCGCGGAAGGATCACTGCCCGGGCCGCGCATCCTGACGTCGGTGCGGCAGATCACAGATAAGAGCGGTACGCCGGACGAGATTCGCGCGCTGGTGCGCAAGACCAAAGCGGAAGGCGCGGACGTGATCAAACTTTTCGCGACTTCCGGGCTTGGCGCTGGCGGGGCGCAGACCATGAGCGACGAGCAGATCCAGGCCGCGTGCGGTGAGGCGAAAGCAGTGGGGTTGCGCGCGGTGGTGCACGCCATCGGATCGGATGGCGCCAAGGCCGCCGTGCTGGCCGGTTGCACATCCATCGAGCATGGCGATTTTCTGGACGACGCAACTCTCGCGCTGATGGCGGAGCGAGGCACGTATTTCGATCCTAATTTTCTGGTGTTGCACAATTATCTGGACAATCGCGCGAGCTTCAATTTTCCAGAGACCACGTTCACAGCGCTAGAGAAGGCGCTGGGGCCTACGGCCGATGTTCTGCGGCGAGCGCGTGCGCACGGGGTCAAAGTAGTCTTCGGCACAGACGCAGTGGCGAGCGCGCACGGCAGGAATGCCGAAGAGTTCATCTACCGGGTGCGGGATGGTCACGATGTTCCGATGGAAGCGCTGCGAAGCGCAACGTCGCTCGCTGCCGAATCGCTCGGGCTGGGCGATCGTATCGGCACTGTTGCTGCGGGGTTTGATGCGGATTTAGTAGCCACCGAGGGGAATCCGCTGGAGGACATCACGGCGGTCCGGCGGGTGGTGTTTGTGATGAAGGGCGGAAAGGTTTATAAAAACGTTCGTTGAGTGGCAGGGCATGGCCCTGCCCCACATGTGACGAAATCGGACAGCTCGTAACGAAATCGGACAGTAAGGCGATTTCCCTGGGTCCGCGAGCCGCATCTGATTGGAAACAACGTTGAAAAACACCGTCTCCCCTCGGTCTTCAAGTGGAAGGTGAATTGCACTCGGATGACGTTCTGGGAAAATCAATGAGCCGGTTTCCACGGCTGCTAGGATTCTATTCAATGAGTTACTTTCGAAGACTATTCTCCGTTCTGTGTGTCGGCTTGACGTGTTTCGCGCAATCGCCGGAGGTGTCCATACAGGAGCCGAAGCCGTATCCGGTGGTGGGGCGATTTCTGAAGCCGTTTCACATCCAGCCTCGCGTCGTTGGGCCGGCTCTATTGTCGAACACGCCGCGGCTGGAGTCGCTGGTGCGCGGGGGGAATTTGTATTTGTCGGTGCAGGATGTCATTGCGGTGGCGTTGGAGAATAATCTTGATATCGCAATTCAGCGTTACGCTCCGGCTTTGGCGAGTGAAGTTCTGCGGCGAACTCAGAGCGGCCAGTTTCTGCGCAACGTTGGTCTGCCGATCAGCGACGGGCCGCAAAGCGTGAGTCTGGCAGGGGTCACTTCCGGAGTGGTAGGTTTGCCGGATACCGGGACTGGCGTCGGCTCCGGCGGAGGCTTGGTGGTTTCTATCGGCACTACGCCTCCCGGTCTTGATCCCACACTCTTCGCGAGCGGGGGTTTTCAGCATCAGACTACTCCGGAAGACAACCTTTACGTGGTCGGCGTCCCTTCTCTCGTGGCAGACTACCGATCTTATACAGCCGGATATTTCCAGCAGTTCATTACCGGAACTGCGGCGCAGATCCTTTATACCAGCACGCGGGTGAAGGTGAACAGTCCGGATTTCGCGGTCAACCCATTTACCACCGGTGATCTCGACCTACAACTTCAACAGCCGCTGTTACAAGGCTGGGGGATCGCCGTGAACAACCGCTATATGCGAGTTGCGAAGAACAACGCGAAGGTGAGCGACCTGCAATTGAAACGCCAGGTGGTAAAAACGGTTTCGGCCATTCTGAATCTTTACTGGGATCTGGTCAGCTTCAACGAGGCTATACGCATCCGCGAGCTGGCGCTGGCGACGGCGCAAAAGCTCCTGGAAGGAAACCAGCACCAAGCCGAGTTGGGGACGCTGCCAAAGATTGAGGTGACACGCGCGGCAGCCGAGGTGTCTTCCGCGAAAGAAAATCTGCTGATCGCGCAGACCAACGTGGCGCAGCAGGAAACTGTTCTGAAGAACGCGTTGAGCAGAAATGGCGTCACCAGCCCGTGGTTGGATGAAGTCCATGTCATCCCGCTGGACAGCATCAAGGTTCCGGAAAAAGAAGATCTCAAACCAACCGCGGAGTTGGTCAATCAGGCACTACAGACGCGTCCGGAGCTGGAGCAGGCACGCATCACGCTGGAGAGCTTCAAAATTAACCTGGCGGGGACCCGAAACGCGTTACTGCCGACCCTGAACGCATTTGCCGAATTCACGAACAACGGCCTGGCGGGTGCAGCAAATCCCTTAAATACGGACCCACTGAACATCCCGGCGCCCTATGTGCTGGGTGGATACGGCAACCTGCTCAGCCAAATCATCCAGCGGCATTTTCCCAACTACACAGTCGGGTTTTCGTTGAATGTCCAGATTCGCAACCGGGCAGCGCAGGCCGACTACGTGGCCGACCAGCTCGCCGTCCGGCAAAACGAGCTGCAGCTTCAAAAAGAGGTCAATCAGGTTCGTGTAGACGTTAAGAACGCGGTGATCGGTCTCCAGCAGGCGCGGGCGCGGTACGAGACAGCCGTGGCCACTCGCTCCCTGGCTCAGCAGACGCTGGATTCCGAGACAAACAGGTTCAAGTTCGGCGAGTCGACCATCGCGCAGGTGGTCCAAACCCAGCGGGACATGGCCACAGCGCAAGACGCCGAAGTTCAGGCCATGGCCAACTACACGCACGCGAAGATTACCTTCGATGAAGCGGTGGGGCAAACGTTGGACACCAACGGTATTTCTATGCAGGAAGCCGCGGCGGGCCGGGTTGCACGCGAGTCCTCAATTCCGGCTAACGTTCCACAGGGGGTGAAGCAATGAGGGGCACTCTTACGGCTTCGCAAAAGCAAATCGCCGTTTTCATAGCCTGTACCTGCGTGGCCTCCCAGTTGAGCGCCCAGCAATCGCCACAGGCGGTGGAAAAGGCACACGTAACCATCCTGGTGCGGCCATACCTGCCGACATCTATGCCTCCCGTACGGCTACAGAATTCAAGCCGGCTGCACGATCTGATTCGCGGCGGTAAGCTTTATCTGATGGTACAAGATGCCATTGCATTGGCAATTGAAAACGATCTCGATTTGGAGGTGAACCGGTATGGGCCGTTGAGGGCGGAATGGGACTTGAAGCGGGCGGAGGCGGGCGGCCCGCTGCGCGGCGTCTCGGCAGTTAATTCGTTAACTAACCAGGCGGTCAGCGGTCAAGGCGTAGTCGGAAGTGAAGTGTCCGCCGGACTGGCGAGTAGCAGCGGAGGAGGCGGCGGTGGAAGCACCAGCGGCACTTTCCAGCAACTCGGGCCTATCACGCCAAATCTGGATGCGGACTTCCAAAACAGCACTCTCTATGAACACATCACGTCTCCTCAGTCCAACCTGACGGTGAGCCAGACCCCCGCTCTGGTCAACACCCAACACATCTTCAACTCTTTCGTTCAGCAGGGGTTGATCACCGGTGGCTTTATCCAGATAGCCGCCAACGAATCGTATTTGAAACAAAACGCACCCACGGACATTCTCAACCCGAGCGTCGCGCCTGTGGTTCAAATCTACGTTCGCCATCAACTTCTGCAAGGCTTTGGCGTGGCTGTGAATCGCCGGTTCATTACGGTAGCCGAGAAGAATATCGGAGGCGCTCGAGAAACGTTCCGGTCGCAGTTGCTCAACACAGTTGCGAACGTGCTGAATCTCTACTGGGCCCTGGTAGCCGCCGACGATGAGAGGAGGGTACGGCAAAATGCGGTGGAGGCCGCGCAGAAATTTTTGGACGACACCAAGAAACAGATTTCTCTTGGCGCGGTTGCGAGGTCCGATATTTATCGGCCCGAGTCCGACCTTTCGACCCGGCGCCAGGAACTGGCCATTGCCCAAGTCAGCGTCGAGCAACAGGAAAGCGCGCTGAAGAATGTTCTGAGCCGCAACGGAACCGAGGATCCGTTGGTGGACGCCATGAACATTGTCCCGCTGGACCATGTTCAGGTTCCTGCCGAGGAGGAGTTGCCAGGCTTGCGTGATTTGCTGGCTAGGGCTCTCTCCAAGCGCCCGGACGTCGCGCTTGCCAAACTCAGTGACGAGACCCAGGAGATCCTGGCGCTGGGCACGCGCAACACGTTGCTGCCTACCTTGCAGGGCACGTACCAAACCTGGAATGCCGGCCAGGCAGGCACACCCGTCCCGGGCCAAGGTGCCTTGCCTTACTTCAACGGCGGCTTGGGCAACGCCCTGGGTCAGGTGTTTCGCAGAAATTTCTACAATCAGCGAGAGGCCCTGAGCTTCAACATTCCCTTATGGAACCGCCAAGCGCAGGCCGACGATGCCATCGATCAGTTGCAATTGCGCCAGGGTGATCTGGTGGAGCGCCGAAACATGAATGCGATCGTGGTAGCGATTTCGAACCAAATGACCGCCCTGCGGCAGGCCCGATCCAGATATAGACAAGCGGTGGACAGCCGGACGCTACAGGAACAACTGCTGGAGAAAGAGGAGCAGATGTTTTCGTTCGGCACCGCTCAACCCAGCGATGTAGTGGCTGCGCGCGCAAGTCTTCTGACTGCGCAGTTGACCGAACTGCAGGCAATTACTGCGTATGGAAATGCCAAAGTCGCGCTCGACCAGGTGCTGGGCGAAACGTTGGAAACGAATCATGTTTCGCTCGATGAGGCGCTGCAGGGGCGGGTATCGAGGGAATCCAAGCTGCCGGCAAAGTAGGGCAGTCCCTAGCGGGCAAGCAGACCACCTGCTCAACGTGCAAGAATAAGTTATGGCTCGAGGTTGGGAAAGCAAGTCAGTCGAGGCCCAAATCGAACTTCGAGAGTCCCGGCGTCCCGCCGCCCGTGGCGTAGCCCTAAATGCCCTGGAAGCGGAACGAGTCAAAAAGCGCGAAAGCCTGCTCCTATCCCGCACTCGTGTTGTTCATGATCTGGAAACCGCGCATAATCCACGCTACCGGGAAATCTTGTCGGCCGCGTTGAAGCATCTCGACGACAAGCTTTCGGAAGTTTGAGTAAGCATTCCGGCCGGAATCCGCGGCTACGCACTGCGGAAGCCGCCGACGCCGAAGCCATCACTCGCCTCATTAACGCTGCTTTCCAGGTGGAACGGTTCTTTCTGGGCGCCGATCGAATTGATATCAGCGAAGTGCGCGCTCGCCTGGCAAGAGGCAGATTCATTCTGGCGGAGGACGACGGCGCCATCATCGGCTGCGTGTACGTGGAGCCGGACGGCGAGCGCGCTTACCTCGGCCTGCTATCAGTAGAGCCTTCCCTGCAACGGGCCGGAATAGGCAAACGCCTGATGGATGCCGCGGAGGATCATTGCCGCTCAGTTGGCTGCCGGTTTATGGATCTTCGTGTCGTGAACGTGCGGACAGATCTCCCGCCTTATTACCAGAAACTCGGCTACGTCGAAACCGGCGCCATGCCGTTTCCCGAAGAAGTGCGCACCATTATTCCCTGCCACTTGCTGATCATGTCTAAGCCGCTTATTCCTCCAGAAATCCAGGCTTGAATAACGGCCGTCCGCCCAGCGCCGTGTGGAACGCATAGCCTGTCAACGCGACAATGCACACCAGCGTAAAAATTGCGCTGCCCGCATACCACGCCGAAAAATCCGCGGTGATGGGAAACAATACCAGCACGCTTGTCACCGCGGCTCCTATCAGATAGGCAAAAAGGCCGCATCGCAGCATCACGTACAGCATCAACAAAAGTTGCAATAAACGAACCGGCAGCGTGATGAGAGCGATGTCGGTGTGGACCAAACTGCTCAGCGCGGCGAAGAACAATACGAAAATCACCGCGGTCAGCCACTCCTTCCGAAAGATCAGCCGGAACACGAACAGCAGGAAAAAAATCCCCAGCGTACTCAAGATGGAGCTCGGCAACATTCCGACCCAGGCACTGGCGACGTGCGCAACGCCCAGAAGGGTGCCCAACTGAATGGTTTGGGAAGGCACGCCGCTCGAATGGATGTTCACGAATGCCGTGATATCTGTGGCGAGGGCTGAGAACACTCCGAAAAAAATGCCCACCAACATGTGCCCGCCCACCACGGGGTCGCGCATCCGCCCGCCCAGGACGCGGGTCCACGAAATAATGGTTTGCGGCCAGCGCCGCCGCACATACGGTTCCAGCGCAACGTAGAGAACCCAGATCAGCAGCGCGGCCAGCAAATTAATGCTGAGGCCCATCATGAATATAATCAGTTCCCCGGCGCTCGCCATGTGGTGTGTTTGAAGAGCCCAGGAAGCCATGCTCAAAGCGAGCAGGAAACCAGACAGACGGAAAGCGCTGCGCCAGTCTGCGCGGCCCGCTTTAACGTTGTGACGCGCCAACAGACATGCTCCAATCACAATGGCGCAAAGCAAGCTCAATATAACCACCAGCAGCACTTTTTGGCTCAAGGTTTGCTCCGCGGGCTGCATTCGATCCGCGCGCGTCCAGGGGCTGATCAGCGCGAAGTACACCAGTTTTCCCCGCCAGGATGCCGCTTCCACTCGCAGTGGATTCGAATCGCCGGGGTATGTTCCGGTCCACGCCGCCCGCTGATCCGAACTTGCTAGCGGAGTCCAGTGCGGCTCTGCGGGTTTGAAGCTCGCTGGATCAAGTCCGGCGGCCGTGAGCAGCGCATTCCCGTCCAGCAGCTGGGCCGATGCAGCTGATTCGTCCAGCTGCGGTGGCACCGCCGCAAATGACACCAGATGTCCCTGTGGGTCCAGCTCCACCTCCACCATTCCGCTGACGTCCATTGCAGGATCGTCTGAAGTCACGTCTCCATCGTTGCCGAAATTACCGGCCAGCATGTAACGCGGGCTGGTGCGATACCAGAAAAGAATCGGCGCGGGTTGTCCGGTGCTCAGGTGACCGAGCGTACTGCGGGATTTTCCAGCTTGCTTGCCGTGTTGCTCAAGGTCCCGCAAATAGTCCGCGGCGTACTGCATCCCATAGGCGCTATCGAAAGGCTTTCCCGGATATCCGAAGGCTCGTGCGATATCGCGCGCCTTCTGAGCTAACGCATCCGGCGAATTCTCGAGGGGAGTTTTCGAAATCCAGGCCGTCTGAGATCGCAGGAACGGAATCCCCGCCAGGCACGCCAGAATTGCCAGCACAAACGCCAAAGCAACCAGCGGCCGCAGCGCCTCGCGGTCCGTCGCGCGCGCCACCAGCTCCGGCGATGGTGTCTCGCCAGCCGCCAATGCCGCCGCCAGCGGATCGCCTCCCGGCAACGCCGCCGCAACCGCCAATGCGGATGCCGGCCGGTTTTGCGGATCTTTTTCCAGACATCGCCGGATGACGCGTTCCACAGCAGGATCCAGATCCCGCACTTGCGAAACCAGGCTGGGCGGGGCATTTTCTTCGCGCAGGCGTGTCATTTCGGCCAAGCTGTTGGCTTCAAATGCGCGCTTGCCCGAGAACATTTCGTAAAGCACCAATCCGAGCGCGTAGATGTCGCTGCGCACTGTTACTTCAGTGCCTGCCAACTGTTCGGGCGCCATGTAGGCGGGCGTCCCATGCTTTATTTCGGCGCCTTGAATCTGGCTCGCGATTCCCGCTAGGCCGAAGTCGGTCACCAGCACCTGGCCTCGGCCATCGATCATGATGTTGGCCGGCTTCAGATCGCGATGCAGGACGCCTTTGTCGTGGGCCGCCGCCAATCCGGCGCACAACTTGCGCGCCATTTCGATCGCCGTATCGTTGGGGAGCCGGCCGATACGCCGCAGCAGCGCGCTTAGGTTTTCGCCGTCCACGTACTCCATCGAAATATACGGCTGCCCATCCACTTCGCCGATGTCGTAAACGCGGCACACGTTTGGATGCGACACTTGCCGCGCAATGCGTACTTCGTTATGGAACCGCGCGAGAGTATCGGGATCGGCCGCGGTGGATTCCGGCAGAAATTTCAGCGCCACTTGCTGGCTTAGCCGAAGATCGGTGGCTCGATAGACTTCGCCCATGCCGCCGCGGCCAAGCAGTCCCAGGATGCGATAACGCTCGGCCACAAGTGTGCCTGGCAGGAATCGACCTTCATCGGGTGAGTCAGAAGATCCGGAACCAGAGAAGGATCGCGTAGCACTGCTGGAGCTGGTTCGCGGCGAAGAGGAGGGGGTCGGCGCCGGCATCGCCATGGTCTCGTCACTGTTAGGTTTTGGCGTTAATACGGACCCGCACGATCCACAAAAACGATTGCTTTCCAACATTTCGGCGGAGCAGGATGGGCACTTAGTCATACAGCGCAACTCACTAAAGCGGTACACAAGTTTCCCATTTGCGAACACTGGACCGCAACTCCGCTCCACCGACAACCGCTTACTGTGGCAGCCCGCTTGCCCTGAATACGTCAAACGAGTAACCATGACTTGTGTGACCATGACTTCAGTGAGAGAAGCTGAACGCGAGCGTCCCGAATCAGAGAAGACTAAGTTGCGAATTCTGGTGGGCGATGATCAAGTTGACGTTTTGGAGGCGCTACGCCTGTTGCTCAAGGGCGCCGGATATGAAAGTGTATTGGTGGATTCGCCCCAAGCCTTATTGCGCGCCGCGCGGGCCGAGCCCTTTGACTTGATTCTGATGGATCTGAACTATGCGCGCGACACGACGTCGGGCGCGGAAGGCCTGGACCTGTTATCCAGCCTGGAAGAACAGCATAACGCTGCGCCGATTATCGTGATGACTGCGTGGGGGAACGTGGAACTGGCGGTGGAGGCCATGCGCCGCGGAGCGTGCGATTTCGTTCAAAAGCCTTGGGACAATGCGCGCCTGCTTGGCACCATCCGAAAGCAGGCCGACGAGGCTGTCGCGAGAATAAGAGCCGATCGCCAAGTCAAATCCGAACTCGAAATCGCACGCAACGTCCAGCAGAAATTATTTCCGGGCCAGACCCGGCATCTTCCCACTATCGACTATGCCGGACAATGCGTTCCCGCACGTGAGGTCAGCGGCGATTATTACGATTTTCTCGACATCGGTGATAGCGGCCTCGGATTTGTCCTGGCGGATGTTTCCGGAAAGGGCGTCGCCGCGGCATTGCTGATGGCGAACCTGCAGGCCTGCTTTCGCAGCCAGTCGCAGGATGCGCTGCGGCAACCGGCCAGCATGCTGCGAGCGGTTAATAAGCTATTTTACGAATCGACGCCGCCGGAGCATTTCGCCACTTTATTCTTCGGGAATTACGATGATCGGACTCGGCGCCTGCGTTACGTGAATTGCGGCCACCTGCCGCCCATCCTGATTCGCGCCGATACAACCGTGGAACGTTTGCCCGCCACGGCGACCGTCCTGGGAGTGTTCAGCGAATGGAGTAGCGAGGAACGCACAGTCGATCTCGCGCCCGGCGATACTCTGGTTCTCTTCTCCGATGGAGTAACCGAAGCCGGAGTAGAGACCGAAGCTGAGTTCGGCGAAGACGGGCTGCTGGCCGTGATCCGCGCCAATCAAGGCAGCAATGCCGAGACGCTGGTGAACGCGATCGTCAGCGCGGTAGCTGGAGAAAAAGAGGACGACGTCACGGTAGTGGTGATTCGTTCGTCTGCGCCCATCTAAGGTGATCGATCGCATACCGGACCAGCCGCACGCCCTCATTCTCAAACTCACATTCCCGCGTCAGTCCGAGTTTTTCCATAATCCGCGTGGAAGCCGTATTCTCCGGCCGTGCGGCGGAAATGATCCGGTCTAACCCTGCATGTTTGAAGGCATGTTGCAGTGCGGTTCGCGCCGCTTCTGTAGCCAATCCCTGGCCCCACCACTTGCGAGCCAGCCACCATCCAATCTCGGGATCGGGAGCATCACGCCAGAACCCCACTCCACAGAAACCGATCATTTCCCGTTCCGGCTTCACCAGCAGCTTCCATCTACAGAAGTTTCGCTCGGAATACAGCTTCACTTGACGATCCACGAACGCACGGATCTGCTCATCGGTCCATGGCGCGCCGGCCGTGATATATCGCATCACTTCCACGTCGGTCGCAATGGGACGCAACTCGGTCCAGTCGGAACCCTGCCATGTATCCAGGACGAGCCTCTCTGTTTCGAGAATCACCGTAGGGCAAGCCTCCGGCTTGCGAATAGCTAAAATAGGGTCCACGTGTCCAATACCATTTTCGCGGTTCTACTGGCCTGCTTTCCAATGTTAGCCGAACAACTTCACATCGATCACGTCACCGTGGCGGGCCGCGATCTGCACGCCATGCAGCAGGCCCTCCAGGCAGCCGGCCTTCCCTCCGAATACGGTGGCGCGCATTCCAACCATGCCACCGAAATGGCGCTCACCAGTTTCCCCGACGGCTCTTATCTGGAGCTAATCGCTATTCAGCCGCACGCCGATCCCGCCGCCGTTACCGCGCACACCTGGAGCAAGTTTCTAGATGGAAACGCCGGACCATGTGCCTGGGCCACGCGTGTCGCTGCCATCGCGGCCAAAGACAAACCGCTCAAGAACGGACGCAAGCGTCCCGACGGCGTGCAACTGGAATGGGAAACCGCACAGGTCGGCCCCGGTAATGGAACATTTTTCCCGTTCCTGATTCACGATCTCACGCCGCGCGACCTGCGCGCTTATCCTAGCGGCAAGCCCACCACCACCAGCTTCACCGGCATCGTGAAAGTTTACATCGCCGTAAATAATCTGGAACTTGCCATCGCGGAGTACCGGCGCGCTTACAAACTCGCCGAACCCGAACGCGCGGACGATGCAAGTTTCGGCGCGAAGTTCGCTTCATTCAAAGGAACACCGGTTGTTCTCGCCGCCCCGCTCGGAGAATCCTGGCTGGTGGAACGTCTGCAACGTTTCGGCGAAGCCCCTTGCGCATTCGTGCTGGGCCGCGCGAAACCGGCCGACAAAGTCACTTGGCTCGATCCTGGTTGGCACTTGGGCGTCCAATGAAATCCGCCGCTCTTCTATTCCTTGTGCTGCCTGGATTCGCCGGCGCCCAGCTCCCCATCGACCCTCAACTCTCCGCCGAAATCGCCAATATCAAAGCGATCGATAACCACGCACACCCCGTCCGCCCCGTGTTTGACGCACAAGACAAAGACACAGAATTCGACGCGCTTCCTGTTGATGTGATGGAGCCGTACACCGAGCCCGTCCGCACGCGCGAAGGAAGCCCTCTCGTGATTGAGGCCTGGCGCCAGCTCTTCGGCTATCGCTACGAGGATCGCGCGCCCGAACACATAGCGGAATTACAGCAGCGAAAAAAACAGCTCCTTCGGGAACAAGGCGACGGTTACGCCAACTGGGTGCTGGATCAGCTCGGCATCGATACCATGCTCGCCAATCGCGTCGCCATGGGCCGTGGCCTTTCCGCACCGCGATTTCTGTGGGTCCCCTTCGTGGATGCGCTCCTGTTTCCGCTCAACAATCGCAGCCTGGCTGCCCGGAATTCCGATCGCAAGACGTTCTACGACGACGAGGATCGGCTGCTCAAGCGTTATCTCAAAGAATCCGGCCTCGCACAAACTCCTGGCACGCTCGATGAATACCTCGCCAAAGTGGTGACAGCCACATTGGAGCGCCAGAAGCGTGGGGGTGCGGTCGCGGTGAAGTACGAAGCGTCCTACTTGCGTTCTCTTGATTTCGAGGATGTCAGCAAGAGCGACGCAAGGAGTATTTATTTCGGATCGCGCACTGCTTCGCCGCCCGATGCGGCTTATAAGAAACTACAGGACTACATTTTCCGCTACATCGCAGCCGAGTGTGGACGCCTGGATCTGGCTGTTCATATTCATGCCGCGTACGGCGCGGGCGGTTATTTCCACATCGGTGGCGCCAATCCACTGCTGCTCGAATCCGTCCTCAATGATCCCAATCTGCGCAAGACGAATTTCGTGATGTTGCACGGCGGCTGGCCCTTTACACGCGAAGTGGCCGCTTTGCTCTCCAAGCCCAACGCCTACGCCGATTTCTCCGAGCAGACTTTTATGAACTATCCGCGCGGGGTGGCCGATGCCATCCGCGAATGGCTGGAGCGCGCGCCGGAAAAGGTGCTGTTTGCAACCGACGCCTATCCGTTCTCCGAAGAAATGGGTTGGGAGGAAGCAGGTTGGGTCGCGGCCACCACGGGCCGCCAAGCGCTGGGCCAGGCGCTGACGGAAATGCTGCACGACGGCGAAATCACGCGCGCCCGCGCCATCGAAATCGCCCGCATGGTCCTGCGCGACAATGCTCGGAAGCTATACAAACTGCCATAGAGTCCCCTTGCTCACGCGCGGGGCTACAATGCTTGCTGTCGAAGAACGGCGTAGCCCCAAGCGTGAGCGCGGGGACATTCCTGGTATCCTAAGAGTTCGCAGTCCCCCGGATCAATCACCTTGAAAATCGGCTTTGTAAGTCTCGGCTGTCCCAAAAACCTCGTCGATACAGAGGTCATGATGGGCCAATTGGTGGAACGCGGCCACCAGCTCACCCATGATCCTCAGGATGCCGATGTTCTGGTGGTCAACACCTGCAGCTTTATCGATCCCGCCAAGCAGGAATCCGTCGACACTATCCTCGAAATGGCGGAATTCAAAAAATCTGGACAGGCGCGCAAGCTCATCGTCGCCGGTTGCCTGGTAGAACGCTATCGCAGCGAGATCCAGAAGAACATTCCGGAAGTAGACGCTGTGATCGGCACCAACGAGCTCCAAAACATCGTCGCCTTGTGCGAGGGCGAACAGCCCGCTTCGAATCCCTTCGAGCCTTATCTCTATCACGACCTCACGCCGCGCGTGCTTTCCACCGCGCGCCACTACGCCTACATAAAAATTGCCGAAGGCTGCGACCATCCTTGCTCGTTCTGCGTCATCCCCCAGTTCCGCGGCCAGTTTCGAAGCCGCCGCTTTGAATCGGTGGTCACCGAAGCCACGCGCATGTTCGCGCAGGGCGTTCGCGAGATCAACCTGATCGGCCAGGACACTACTTCCTATGGCGAGGATCTGGGAATCAAGGACGGCCTTTCCCAACTCATGGCCCGCCTGGCCCAAATCCCCACGCCGCATGAAAAATGGATTCGCTTTCTCTATTGCTATCCCAACCGCATCACGCAAAAACTGCTCGACACCATCGCTGAGCACGACGCGCTGGTGAAATACATCGATATGCCGCTCCAGCATGCGAGCGCCGCTGTTCTGAAGCGCATGAAGCGCGGCTCCCACGGTGATTTCTTTCTGAAACTGCTCGACCGCATCCGCGCCACCATCCCCGGTGTCGCTATCCGCACCAGCATGATCGTCGGATTTCCCGGCGAAACCGAATCGGACTTCGAAACTCTATGCGGATTCGTGAAGGCCGCCCAGTTCGATCGCCTGGGGGTCTTCGCTTATTCGGACGAAGAAACCAGCGCCAGCTTCCAACTGGATGCGAAAGTGGATGCGCGCACCATTAACAATCGCAAGCGCAAGCTGATGGCCTTGCAGCGCCGCGTTTCCCTGGCCCGGAATCGCAAGATGATCGGCCAGGATGTCGATGTGTTGGTGGAGGGCCCTTCGGAAGAAACCGACCTGCTGTGGCAGGCCCGCATGTCGACGCAAGCTCCGGAAATCGACGGCGTTTGCTACATCAACGATTTCGGCAACGCTCCACCGCGTCCCGGCGAAATCCGCCGCATGCGGATCACCGAAGCGCACGACTACGACCTGGTGGGCGCGCTCGAGCCCGAAATGTTTCCCATACTCGCCGCAGCCCAATGAAATGCCCGATCTGCAGGAAAGAGGCCGACACCGCCGGTGAGTTCTACCCATTCTGTAGCGAGCGCTGCAAAATAATCGATCTGGGAAATTGGGCCAGCGAAAAGTACGTCATCTCCACTCCAGTCCAGGCGGACGAGGAAGAGCCGGAGCCCAATGTGTAGCGCACGCAATCTTGCGTGCCGTGTTCGCACTCCTGCGAACACCAAAGCCTTGCGTTCACACGAGTGTGAACNNAGTGCGTGCGCCACATCTAATGCGCGCGCTTGCATACGCCATCGCCACTTTCTTTGGGTGCGGCTATTCTCCTATCGCCCCCGGGACCGCCGGTTCGTTGGCCGCCATCGCCATTGCGATTGCGATCCACAACCGCGCGGCGTTCCTAATCCTCGCAGCACTTCTGCTCGTCCCCGCCATCTGGTCCGCCGGAAAAGTCGCTCAATACGAGTCCCGCAAAGATCCTCAAATTGTCGTCATCGACGAAGTACTCGGTCAATGGATCACGCTAGCTGGCGCGAGCACGCTCAACTGGAAAAGTTTCCTCGCGGCACTGCTCTTCTTCCGCATTTTCGATATCTGGAAGCCTCCGCCTGTCCGCCAACTCGAAGCGCTCCCCGGAGGCATCGGCATCGTCGCCGACGACGTGATGGCTGGCCTCTATGGCGCGCTTGCTATATTCGTATTAGATCGATTCCGAATTTTTTAACATGGCATCCAAGAAGGACTCCAACGGCCGGCCCGAGATTTCGAACGTCACTCCCGAGGCGGCCATCCCTGGCGGCGAGTTTCAGATCCGCGGCGCTGGCCTGGCGCGATCGAATCGTCCCCGCGTCACCATTGGCGACGTGGATGCCCCGATTGTGATCGGATCCGATTCCTACGTCATCGTCCGCGTGCCCGATGGCGCTTCCGCGGGCGAACTGGTGGTGGAAGCGGGCAATCAAAGCAGCCGGGCTTGGACTTGCGACATCGGCGTCCAAATCGCGGACAACTTGTATCCGGTGGGAAATCCCGCCGTGGATGCTTACGGCAATATCTTTGTCACCTTCAGCGGATCGCGCGGTCAAAAAACTCCGGTCTCCGTTTACAAAATCGATCTCAACTACAGTCCCAAACCGTTTGTCAGCGACGTGATGAATGCTACAGGCCTCGCGTTCGACAAAGACGGAATTCTCTACATATCCAGCCGCTACGACGGCATCGTCTATCAGGTCACTGCCACCGGTAGCCTCTCGGTCTACGTGGAAGGCATGGGCGTTGCCACTGGCATCGCATTCGATCACGACGAAAACCTCTACGTGGGCGATCGCGGGGGCACCATTTTCAAGATCAGCCGATCGCGGCAGATTTATGTGTTCGCTACGCTCGAAGCGTCCATCGCCGCCTACCACCTCGCCTTTGGAACTGATAACCATCTCTACGTAACCGGACCCACAACTTCCAGCTTCGATTCGGTCTATCGGATTTCGCCTGCCGGCGAAGTAGAGACATATTATCGAGGCCTCGGTCGCCCCCAGGGCATTGCGTTTGACGCCGAGGGCCGCTTGTACGTGGCCGGGTCTGTCGGTGGACGCCGCGGAGTGGTGCGCTTCGATCAAAAACGGAATCCCGAGTTGTTTCTCTCCGGACCCGGCATCGTTGGCTTGGCCTTTACGCCCTCGCGCGCGCTGCTGGTCACCACAAACAGCTCGCTCTTCCGTGCCGATGTCGGCATCAACGGCAGGCCTCTTCCTTAAATGCCGGATGCGGAAATCATCGCGATTGGTTCCGAGCTTCTCACTCCCCAAAAGATCGACACTAATTCTCTCTACCTCACCGATCAACTGAACGCACTCGGCGTCGAGGTAGTTCGCAAAACCGTTGTCGGCGACGAACGCGAGCGGCTGATGGACACTATTCTCGGCGCCGTCGCGCGCTCTCAGATCATCGTCCTAACCGGCGGCCTCGGCCCGACCGAAGACGATCTCACCCGCGATGCAGTGGCCAGCGCGCTCGGCCGCGCCATGGTCTTCCGTCAGGATATCTGCGACCAGATTGAAGAGCGCTTCCGCCGCTTCCAGCGAAAAATGGTGGAGATCAATCGC
This sequence comes from Bryobacterales bacterium, assembly GCA_003166875.1. Lineage (GTDB taxonomy): Bacteria > Acidobacteriota > Terriglobia > Bryobacterales > Bryobacteraceae > Palsa-89. Next base: position 32,640 of record PMUN01000277.1, read on the forward strand.
CGCCAGGCCTACATTGTCGATGGTGCGGAGGTTCTTACCAACGATCGCGGCACTGCGCCCGGACAATGGATCGAACAGAACAGCACGGTGTTGATGCTGCTGCCCGGTCCGCCCAATGAGCTGAAATCGATGTTCGAAAAGGAGTGCCTGCCGCGCCTCCAGAGGCTGCTTCCCCCTCAGGTAATTCACACCTTGATGCTGCGCGTGGTGGGGATGCCCGAATCCGATCTGGATCAGTTGATCGCCCCGGTTTACCTGCGATATCCGAATCTCGCCACCACCATCTTGGCCGTCTCTGGCGAAATCCACATCCACTTGCGCGCCCGCTCCGCCGATGCCGCGCAGGCCGAAGCGCTAATCGCCGAAGTGGCCGCGCAGATTGAGCCGCTCATCGGCGATCGAATTTATTCCCGCAACGGGGATTCGCTCGAAAAAGTAGTCGGCGATCTTCTTCGCGCGCGCCATGCACACCTGAGTGTGGCCGAAAGCGCCACCGCCGGTCTGCTGGGCGGACGCATCACCGCCGTCCCGAATAGCTCCGATTATTTCCTGGGCGGCTTCCTAGCCTACTCCGATCGAATGAAGACCAAGCTGCTGGGCGTTCCTCCCGAGATGCTCATCGAGCACACTGCGGTGAGCGAGCCTGTCGCGAAAGCGATGGCGGAAGGCGCAAAAGAACGAACGGGTTCCGACTATGCGTTGTCGATCACCGGCTACGCTGGTCCGGAAGGTGAAAACGTCGGCCTGGTTTTCATCGGACTCGCGACCCCGCACGGCAGCGAAGCGCGCCGCGTCCAATTCCCCGGCGACCGCGAGCGCGTCCGAGCGTTTTCCACCAACATAGCCTTGGATTTACTTCGTCGCAATCTTTCGGCATGAAGTGGGCTGTTCACGCCTGCTTGCTTATTTGCGTTCATTCGCGTTCATTCGCGGCCGATAACGATCTGCTAATCCGCAACGCCACCATAATCGACGTCGCCACCGCTCGCGGCACGCCACAGCGTTCCATCCTGATTCACAACTCCCAAATCGTCGCGATCGGGCCTTCCATTCAGGCTCCGAAGGCAACGCGAATCATTGACGCTGGCGGCAAATTCGTCATCCCCGGTTTGTGGGACATGCATGTCCACCTCACTGCCCGTAATCAGTTGCCCGCTTACCCGCTCCACGGTGTCACCGGCGTGCGCGATATGGGCAGCGATTACGATCGCGTCAACCTCTGGCGCGGCGAAATCGAGAAAGGCAGCCTCACGGGACCGCATATCGAAACGTGTGGACCTGCGCTCGATGGCGTTCCTTCCGGCGATCCCAAGCTGCCGGTGCGAGTAGTGCGCACTCCGGAAGAAGCTCGCACGGTCTTCAACCAGCTCGACGATGAGAGCGTGGACTTCATCGGCATATTGCCGCAGCTTCCGCGCGATGCCTATTTCGCTCTCATAGAACGCGCCCGCAAATATTATTCGGCGGTGGCCGGGGACGTTCCAGCCACTGTGAGCGCGCTCGAGGCCGTGGAAGCCCGTCAGAAGAGCATCGATCATATGTCGGCGATTCTACTGGCTTGTTCCACCGAAGAGAAACGGCTGCGCCAGGCCTACGTTCAGGCGCTCGAGCGCGGCGACCGGGAAGCGCTCGATGATGTCGAAACCGCTGCGATCGAAACTCTCAACGCGCAAAAGTCGGAGACTCTTTTCCAGCGCATGGCTCTGTTCGAAACGCGATCGGTCCCGGCGCTCGCAGAGTCTCACGAAAAGCTCGCCACACTCGTGCTGGAGATGCAGCGCGCGGGAGTGATTATCCTGGCCGGAAGCGATGGCGGAAAGCCGGGCGAATCCTTGCACCAGGAACTGGAGCTGCTGGTAGCCGCCGGATTAACGCCCGCGCAAGCGCTGCGTAGCGCCACGCTTGAACCAGCCAAATATTTGAATGCCGCCGGATCTATCGGCACAGTGGAGGAAGGAAAAGCCGCCGACCTGGTGATCCTGGACGCCGACCCGCTAGCCGATATCCGCAACACACGTAAAATCGCCGGAGTGGTGCTGGCCGGAAAATACTCCAACCGACGGTCGCTTACGCTCGCGGTTCGGAAAGAGGTGTTACCGAACCGCGACCGTGAGGGAGTCGGTGCCTGCGCCCCAAGCGAGAGCGCGGGGACAAGCTCGATGATAGGAACAAATGGACCCTTTGATCCGGTTCAGTAGTTTGGTGCGCCACGGTCTCCACTTTCGGAGTCGATTCGAGCTGATCAAAAAAGATGCCGCTCCAGCCAGCTTTGCCTGGTACCCTTATGACTCGTTCGTTAACCTCTTTTCCTTGGAAAGGCTGCGTCGCATGGCGGGGCTCGACTTGAAGCAGATGGCCGGCAGTCGTCCGCTGCTCGACCTGGGCACCGCTGACGGTGCGCTAGCCTTTTTATTCGAGTCGCTCGGGTTTACAGTCCACGCCTGCGATCACTCGGGTACGAACATGAACCGCATGGAGGGTGTTCGTCTTGTGGCTGCCGCCCTCGGTTCAAAGATAGAGATTGAGGACATCGATCTGGATGGTGGCTGGGCTCCCGCGCGAGAGTATGGGTTGGCTCTTTTTCTGGGTACGTTGTATCACCTCAAGAACCCGTTTGCCGTGCTCGAACGGCTATCCAAGCACGCCCGATATTGCTTTCTCAGCACGCGCGTTGCGGGCTGGAGTCCCGACCATACTGTGGAGCTCGGCCGCGTTCCGGCAGCGTATCTGCTCGCGCCCGACGAGTGCAATCAGGACACAACCAACTATTGGGTATTCTCGCCGCCCGGTTTGGTGCGCCTGGCGGAACGCTGCGGCTGGCGTGTACTGGCCTCGCTCAGAACCGGTGCACGCGACTCCGATCCAACCACGGAAGCGGGTGATGAGCGGCAGTTCCTGCTGCTCGAGAGTGGGCGCGGTTCATGACGCCGGCTCCGCGCCATTGGTTCTCTTTAGAAATCTCCTGATCACTTCGAGTTCGCGATCGCTGAACTCCGAAAGCACGCTCACCACCAGTTCCCCCTTCGACTTGTAAATCAAATAGAGTTCAAGCAAGCGTGCGGGTACCGGCCGGATGATCGTGCTGCGCCGGTCTTTGGGATTCGGCTGCCGCTTCACGTAGCCAGCCTTTTCCAAGCGGTCCACGGCTACCGTCACCCCGCCGGTGGTCAGCCCGGACCAACGCGCCAGATCGCCAGGAGTGGCCGAGCCTTGAAGTTCCAGCAAGTTCAGAAACTGCAAATCCGTTCCGTTCAACCCCAGTTCAGCCGCCACTTTCTCATTGAACAGAATGCCGGCGGCTAAAAACCGGCGCACTTCCTGGATCATGGCTTCGATGAGCTCCGAACGCTTTCGGCTTGACATCATCGGTATTGTACCATATATTATAAGTATCTTATTCACTAAGTAACTTAGCGATGGCCGCTAGAGCTTACAAAGGCATGGGCATGGAAGGCTCGATCGTGGTGTTCTCGAAGTCGCGCCTGGACCGGGATATTCGCCATCGAACTGGCCAAACTCGGCGGCTACCATGTCACCGGTCTCGACATCAGCAAGACGTTTGTTGAGATCGCGAACCGGAACGCGAAGGAAGCGAAAGTCGATGTGGATTTTCGGCAGGGGAACGCGTCGCGAATGCCATTCGAAAAGGACAGCTTTAACTTTATCCTTTGCAGTGCCGCGTTCAAGAACTTCGCGGACCCGCTCGGCACACTCCAGGAGATGTATCGCGTGCTCAAACCGAGCGGCCAAGGCCTGATTATCGATCTGCGCAAAGATGCCCCTGCGAGCGGGATCGCCCAGGCGGTGGACGAAATGGGCCTGAATGGCCACACAGCCGATATTCGAGAAGATCGCTCGGGCTCGAAATTTGGTTCGAGAAAAAGCCCTAACGGCTCGGCGCTGGCGATTGGTAACCGTAGCTGGCCAGGATCGTTTTTCCAGCTCCCGTCAGCAGGAACGCCACAAACTTTCTCGCGGCTTCCTGACGATTTGATTTCGCCACGATACCCAGTTCTTGATCGATCGGCTTGTGAAGGGTTTCATCTACTTGGATGACCTTGCCCGCTTCGTGAAGCACCAGCGAATAGGCAGTGAATACGGCGTCGGCGTTTTTAGACTGACCGTACTGCCTGGCCATACTGATGTTTTCCGCGTAGACCACCTTGGGTTTCACCTGCTCCCAAATTCCAAGTTTCTGGAGCGTGTCCACCGATGCCTGGCCGTAAGGCGCCAGCTCAGGTTTCGCGACGGCGATTACGTGGACGCCCGGCAGCGTCAAATCCTGCACGCGCTCGACCGCTGCTTTGCTGCTGGCGGGAATCCACAACGCCAGCACACCCCGTGCATAGATGGCGCGGCTCCCTGCCGTCAGCAATCCTTTTTGTTCCAACTGGGCTACATGTTCGGAATCGGCGGCGGCGAATACATCGAAAGGCGCGGCGTTCTCGATCTGCCTTGCCAGTTGTGCGGTGGATGCGAAACTGAATATGGGATGAATACCCGTATCAGCCTCAAAGCGCGGACCGACACGCTGGAATACGTCCGTCAGGTTGGCTGCGGCTGCGATAGTTAGTTCAGGTTTCGGCTGCGGCTGTTCCGGGCGGCAGCCCGAAAGAGTCGCCAGTACGAGCAACAGAGCGAATCGCGTCATGTGTCACTGTCATTCTCGCACGACAGCGCCACGTGTAGCGGACGCCCGGCCTATTTGTGTTTCAACAGGTCGGGAAACTGCTGCTGCAACTGCTTCAGCTTCGGCAGATCGTTCGCAACCACATAGGGACTGTTCGGATTACGATCCACGAAATGCTGTTGGGACTCATCGGCGCCCTGGAATTTCGCGAGCGGCGCGACAACAGTCACAATCGGCCGAGGGAAGACTCCGGCTTTGTTTAGCTGCACGATATACGCCTCGGCGACGCGCTTCTGTTCGTCGTTCGAATAGAAGATGACGGACCGGTACTCGGCGCCGACGTCGGGACCCTGGCGGTTGAGCTCGGTCGGATCATGCGCTACGGCGAAAAAGATTTCGAGCAGTTGGCCATACGAAAGTTTTGACGGATCGTAAGTGATCTTGACTGATTCCGCATGGCCGGGAGCACCGGAATTGTCGCCTTTCGCGAAACCGGCCTCCACTCCTGAGATGCCTTTCAGCCGATCGAACACGGCCTCAACGCCCCAGTAACAGCCGCCGGCCAGAACAGCCGTTTCCTTTTTCTTGTGTTCCGCCGCGGGAGTATCAACCGCAGGCGCGGGAAACTCGGCCGCGCTTACGATCGAGACGGCCAGCGGGATCACCAGCCACAGAGATTTGGCGATGGACATTGTCACTCCCTCCAGGATGGCTCATAGGTTACCTTACCGAGTTTCATGATGGCAGCAGGATCCGACTGCAGAGAACAAGTTCAGCTTGACAAATCCGCGGACCTGCGACATGATTCATTTACTTTATTCTCAAATGCAACGCATTGGGACCATTGCTCGCGTCGTTTTTCTCGCCCGCGATGCCGCACACGCCTTTGCCTAGCGGAATCCGAACGCACGCCGGCTTGCCCTGAAAAGGCCCCAGCACGAGATCACTACCCTTCAGGAAATAAAAGCCAACCCAATTCACGTCCGGCATGGAGTGGTAAAGTAGCGCAGCCGTGTTGGCCGCGTTAGCGATCGCGTCCGGTTCGCCTTTGAGAAGGCTAGTCAACTGTGCCCGCAATTCCTGGTAGAGCTCGGGCTTATTGGTCAAAATCGGCGCCGTCCCTGAAAACACTTACCTTCAGCATATCGAATCGAATTGGCTGCTATCATGCCTTTGGCGGCGGCGGCTTCAAGCTTGGTGGATCGAGCTTTCGGGTTCGGTTTCGCCTCTCCGGGGTTACCCCGGGGGAGCGTGTTAGATCGCCATTTCGTCGCGTGAGCCCAGTCTGCGATGACGAGCAGCACTGCTCACGCAAAGTCAGACTGGTTGGAGTTTCCGCCGCTGTGACTTATGCCAACCTCGGCCGTGATCAGTGCCCTCGCGCGGAGCCTTCTCGCCGGTGAGCTAATCGTTAATGATGTCCAAGCGCGCGCCGTGCGAACGCTGGGACGCCGCTGGCGCTGGCTCCGGCCCCTGGCCCGGCGGTACGTTGAAGCGTTCGCCGGGCAGACGCGGCCACGTCACCGCGATGTTTTTCAATTCCTTGCTGACGACCCGGGTTTCGTCGACGCCCGCGTGAAATATCGCAACGAAATCGCAATCGCCGAATGGATCGCCGAACCGCAGCGCATGCAGCCGGTGGCAGCCGCTCACCACTGGGACCTTCCCGCTATCGAAAACGTCAGCGACCTCGCCGATTGGCTTTGTCTCAGCGTCGGCGAACTGGAGTGGTATGCCGATCTGAAGGGACTCTGCTACAAACTTCGCAACCCGAAGCTCCAGCACTATCACTACCGCATACTGCCCAAGCGATCCGGCGGTGTGCGTCTGCTTGAAAGTCCCAAATCCAATCTAAAGGCGTTGCAGCGGCGGATTCTTTCCGGTATTCTCGATCGCGTTTCCGTTCATCCTGCCGTTCACGGATTCGTAAAGGGACGGTCGATCGCAAGCTTCGCCGCTCCCCACGCAGGCAAACCGGTGCTTTTGCGCCTGGATCTGCAGGATTTCTTTCCTTCGTTCCCCGCCGCGCGTGTGCAGGCTCTTTTTCGAACGCTTGGGTATCCCGAAAGCATCGCCGATTGCCTGGGTGGAATATGCACGAACGCCGTTCCACGCGATGTCTGGAATAATCGTCAGCCTGAAGTTCGGACTTTGTACGCGCGCCCGCACCTGCCGCAAGGCGCGCCAACTTCACCCGCACTCGCCAACCTTATGGCGTACCACTTGGATTGCAGGCTATTAGGCCTGGCTAAATCCGCTGGCGCGGTATACACGCGTTATGCCGACGACCTCGCTTTCTCTGGCGGCGAAGGATTCAACCGCGTTGCCAGACGATTCTCGACGCACGCCGCTGCCATTGCGCTCGAAGAAGGCTTCAGCGTCAATCACCGCAAGACCCGTATCATGCGACAAGGCGTACGCCAGCATCTAGCCGGAATTGTTGTGAACCAGCAGCCCAATCTTCACCGGCGCGAACTCGAATTGCTGGAAGCCATCCTGACCAACTGCGTTCGCTCCGGACCCAAATCGCAGAATCGCGCCGCGCTCCCGGACTTCCGCGCGCACCTGGAAGGCCGCATCGGGTTCGTTGAAATGATCAACCGCGTGAAAGGTAATCGCCTCAGAGCCTTGTTTGAAGGTATCGAGTGGGAGTGATGAGGGGGTTATCATGGGGCTATGTCCACTGTCTCAACGGTCCCGGAACAACCTGGCACGTTTGACCGGATTCGCGCGCTGGAGAGCCAATATCTGCTGCAGAACTACGCGCGCTATCCTCTTCTTATCGAGCGCGGCCGGGGTTGCTACGTCTATGATGCATCCGGAAAGCGCTATCTGGATTTGCTCGCCGGCATCGGCGTCAACGCTTTGGGGCACGCTCATCCGCGGCTGACGAAGGTCATTCGCGAGCAGGCCGGCCTGCTGTTGCACACATCCAATCTTTATTACCACCAGTATCAAGGGCCGCTGGCCGAACGGCTGTCGAAGGTGAGCGGCTTAGAGCGTACGTTCTTCTGCAACTCGGGCGCGGAGTCCATGGAAGGCGCGCTGAAGATGATCCGCTCGCACGGGCGCAAGATCCATCCCGATAAGTACGAAATCATCGCCCTGCATAATTCTTTTCATGGCCGGACGCTGGGCGCGCTCTCCATCACTGGGCAGGAAAAATATCGCAGGGATTTCGAGCCGCTGCTCCCTGGCGCCAGGTTTGTTCCGCACAATGACATTGTGGCGCTGGAACAAACCGTGAACGATCGCACCGCCGGAATTGTTCTGGAATGGATTCAGGGCGAGGGCGGCATCAATCCGATTTCGAACGAATTCGGCCGCAAGGCGCGCGAGCTGGCGGATCGATACGGCGCGCTGCTGGTGTTCGATGAAATCCAGTGCGGCGTGGGCCGCCCGGGGACTTACTTCGCGTATCAACTGGCCGATCCGCAAGTGCTGCCCGACATCATGGTGGCGGCGAAACCGTTGGCCTGCGGCATTCCGCTGGGTGTGATTGTCGCGAACGAGCGGGCAGCCCAATCCATTGGCCCGGGCATGCATGGGTCCACTTTTGGAGGCGGACCGCTGGCGTGCCGCGTGGCCATCGAGTTCATGGATATTCTGGAAGGCCTGCTGCCGCACATCCAGCAGATGGGTGGATATTTCAGGATGAAGCTGGAAGAGCTCGCGAAACGCTACAAGTTTATTAAAGAGGTTCGCGGCCGTGGTCTGATGATCGGCGTGGAGCTGAGCATCCCGGGCAAACAAATCGTGCTGGATGCCATCGAGCAGGGACTGCTGATGAACTGCACGCACGACACAGTGCTGCGCATGCTGCCGCCCTACATCATTACCGAAAAGGAAATCGACCGCGGCATTCGAATTCTCAACAAGGTTTTCAAAACGGCCGCCAAGCAGAGCAGCTAAGCGTGAGCATCGAGAACTGGAACGAGCGCTACCGCGCCTGTAAGGAGCTATCCGACACGCCTGCGCCGTTGGTGGAGCGCTTCGCAGGCCATCTGGCTCCCGGAATGGCACTAGATCTCGCTTGCGGGCCTGGACGCAATGCGCTCTACCTGGCGGAGCGCGGCTGGCGCGTTACGGCGGTGGACGGATCGCCCATCGCGATCGCGAAGTTGCGGGAGCGGAACGTTCAGATTGATGCCAGGGTCGTGGATCTCGAACGCGGCGAATTTCAGATTCAGCCGGACTCCTACGATCTGATCTGCGACTGCCTTTATCTGCAGCGCGATCTTTTTCCGCAGATGAAAATTGGAATCCGAACCGGAGGAATGGCGATAGTGACCGTTCTTCTTGCCGGTGTTGGAACGCCTACGCGCGTCTCGCCCGGGGAATTGCGCGCCTATTTTGCGGATTGGAAGATCCTGCATTACCGCGAGCAGGAAGTGGCCGAGTTGGTGGCCGTGCGGTAAACCGACTCCCTTACGGTCGCGGCTCGGTTCATCTGGCGATGGACTTGATCTGGAAGTATTCTTCCAGCCCAAACATGCCGAGCTCCCGGCCGATTCCGGAATGTTTGTAGCCGCCGAACGGAGCCAGCGGATTGTATTTACCGCCGTTCACGTCCACTTGTCCGGTTCGCATGCGCCGCGCAACGCGCATGGCCCGGTCAGGATCGCCGGACCAGACACCGCCGGCCAACCCGTAGATGGTGTCGTTGGCGATGCGGACCGCGTCGTCTTCGGTGTCGTACGGCAAAACGGAAAGCACTGGTCCGAAAATTTCTTCCTGCGCGATGGTCATCTTGGATTGCACATCCGCGAAGATGGTCGGCTCGACATAATAGCCCTTGTCGAAACCTGCGGGACGCCCGCCGCCCATTACAACTCGCGCGCCTTCCTGCTTACCTTTGGCGATGTATCCCTCCACGCGCTCGCGCTGCGTGGCTGAGATGAGCGGACCGAGACGCGTGGATGGATCCAGCGGATCGCCCACCTTCAGCGAACCGATGGCCTGCGCCGCTAATTCCAGCGCTTTCTGATAAAGGCTGCGCGGCACTATCATGCGGGTCCACGCCGAGCAGGTTTGTCCGGAATTCAGCATCGCATTGCGCGCGCCGGCCGGAATGGCTTTTTCGAGCGGAGCATCGTCCAACACCACAAACGCGGACTTACCGCCCAGCTCGAGGGTCACTTTCTTGATGGTTTCAGCGGCCAGCGCCGCCACGCGTTTGCCGGCGCGCACCGATCCGGTGAAGCTCACCATGTCCACCATCGGGTGCGATGCAATTGCCTCCCCGACGGCCGGCCCGTATCCGGTGACAATGTTGAGCACGCCCGCCGGCAGACCGATGGCGTCACAGGCTTCAGCCAGCAGCAGAGCATTCAGCGGCGCAACTTCGCTCGGCTTCAGCACCACCGTGCAACCGGCGGCCAGCGCCGGCGCCACCTTCGCCATGATCTGATGCAGAGGGTAATTCCAGGGAGTGATTGCGCCCACCACACCGAACGGCTCGCGAACCACCAGCGAGTTGCCGATTTCCTGCTCCAGCTTCAACTCGGTGATCAACTGCGCATAAGAATTGGTCACCAACACGGGAAGGCCGGCCTGGATGTTGGTGGACATCTGGATGGGCGAGCCCACTTCCTGGCTGATGGTGACGGCGATCTGTTCCGCACGCTGCTTTAAAGCATCGGCGAGTTTGCGCAGCCATTCCACGCGTTCCCCAACGTCAGTTTGGCCCCAGTGGCCGTCGAAAGCCGCGCGAGCCGCACGAACAGCGCAATCGACGTCAGCGGCAGTCCCTTCCGGGACCGAGCCGATCACTTCTTCCGTGGAGGCTGAGAGAACATCGATGGAGCCGGTTCCGGATTGCGGTGTCCATTTGCCTGCGATGTACAGCTCGCGAGCATGGGTGGTTTTTGGTTGTGCGCCAGTCATAGAGGATTCCCGCTTGCTTAATTCTTGCCCGCAGCCAGACAAGTAGAAGTCTTGATGCGCGTGGGTATGGACTATCGCGAATTCAGATACGCGATGAGGTTGGCCATCTCGGTCTGCGAAAGTTGCGGCCAGGGGATGTGCCGGGCCTGCATTTTTTCGAGCATGTTGGGACCATGTTTCCACAGGACCTCTACCATGGTGATGGCGGAATAAGGCTCGGAAGGTTTCCCAAGAGTGGGTGCGCCTGAAGACGCGTTATTATGGCAGGTGGCGCACTTTTTTGATTCGAAGGTTTTGTGACCTCGCGCAACGTCCCCCTTGGTGTAGAAGAACTGCTTGGCCCATATGTAGCCAAGCAACTGACGCATCTCCGGGAGTGTGAATTGCGGATGAGGGTGCTGCATTTGCGGGTTGTGATTCCACATGGCGGCCGCCACGTTGGTCAGCGTGCTATCCCCGAGCCGGAACTCGAGCGCGAGCTCGCCTTTGTGGCAATTGGCGCAGCCTTTTTCCTTAAATAACGCCTCGCCCCCTTCACCCGACGGCAGTAGGAACGCCAGCTTCTCGTTCTTGGTTTGAGGCAGGTTCTGGAGATATACCAGCAGATCGTCCAGGTCCTGAGCAGTCAGCTGCGGCCATTGAATCTTGCGTGTGGCCATTTCACCCTTCATCAGGTCCGAGTGGTTCCACATCCGCTCCACCAGGACGATGGGGTCCGCCAGCGATTCCCAATGATCCACCGGATTCCCGGGACCGCTGCCGCCGGAAGCCGTCAGGGAATGGCAATCGCTGCAGTGCTTGGATTGGAAAATGTGCTTGCCGCGCTCGGCCTCGCCTGGTTTCTCGAAGTAACGAACCGCGTAGAAGTAAGCGAAAAGATCAGCCGCCCGGTCAGCGCTGATGGCGGGAAGCGGAATCTTCTTCTCGCTCATGGCTTGCCACATGACGGGAGCATGATCCCACATCCGGCTTGCGATACCTGCGGGGGTGTAGTTCCGGTCGAAACGCTGGCCCAGGTCAGGAGCTTCTTTTCCGCCCTGGCCCTCGATGGCGTGGCAGTTGACACAGTATTGGGTTCGGAAGAATTCCGNNCCAGGGCAACGCAAAACGAAGCCATTCTATTCATAGGCAAGGCTCTCCTATTCATAGCAGATCAGGCACCGAAGAGTATATTCAATGATTTATCTAACACTTAGGTGAGAGGTTGTAATGTTCCGGTTTGGGTGAAAGCGCTGGACTTGGGTGAAAACACGCAGTTTAGTTAGCCCGCTTTGGGTGGTGATCAAAGTGCGGTCGGAAAAGACGCTGGGAGGACGACATGACCCCTGGCGATAAGGACGTCCTGTTTAGGCTCGCCCTCGCCACATGCGCTCTCCCAGCGTTTGCTAGAATATAGCCTCTCGTAGGAGTTTGCGCAAGACTGTTCTGGGCTATCCAATTGGGTTTTAGTACTATCCGAAAGTGTCCCAAGACGACACAAGTACTAGCGCGAGTCAACCGTTTAGTGGAGACAATTTGAAAATAAGCGGGGATTGGGGAGAATAGATCGGAACTAGAGTGCTCGGCAGCGCGGACTCATCACGAATCTGATCTCTACTCCCTGTAGGCCTGAGTATGACACTGGCCAAGGGTTTTTACTGGGGTTAACTTAACCCCTTGAGGTTTAGTATCCTCTCCAACAGAGTGTTCGAACGGAGCCATGACCCAAGAAGTCAGGGGGACGTTTGTTGGACCTTCGCCTACGCGGCTTTGAACAGGGTAAAGTGGAAGAGGTCTTGAGGTCATGCGCAAGCCAGTCAAGGTCGCGATGAACACAAAAACCCACAAGATCGTAAGCATCGAAGTCACGGCGCGTCCGAATACGTTGGGAGGTGGTTTCTTCGCCCCTAAATCCATCGATCAATTAATTGTGGAACAAGGCATCCACCCGATTACGGATCTGGAAGCGCTCTCTGGAGCAATTCCCGAGGAGGATGTGGACGAGTTCGTTGCGGAGATTTATCGGTCAAGGGAACCGTAGCTTTTTGTGGCTACCATCTTGGTCGATACAGATATGTACTCGTACATTACCAGCAGTAACCGGAAACGAGGAGAACCTGTCGTGCTGGGGTGCATAAACAACCAACATAACCTGACACCAGTGCCAGCGGTACTGCGGTACTGGTGTAGTGCCGGTTGGTATAATTATGCAAAGGAATGAATAATTAACCACCGTGAAGACTCGCATCGGGATCGTCGGCTTTCGAGGCTATAGCGGGGCGGAGCTGATTCGCCTGCTCGAACGGCATCCTGGCGTCGAATCGGTCCTGCTGGAGCATCGCCAGGATTCCGGGGACCCGCCTCAGCCACTCTCGGCCAAGCCGCATGCCCGAATCCCGTCCACGCCGCAAGCGGTTAAAGCGGAAGGGATCGCGCTGGTCTTCCTTGCGACGCCCGCCGACGTTTCAATGGAACTTACGCCTGGAATGCTGAACGCTGGCGCGAAGGTGATCGACTTGAGCGGGGCGTTCCGGTTGCGTGAGCCCGAAGTCTACTCGCGCTGGTATCGGGAAACACACACGGCGCCGGAATTGCTGTCGGAAGCCGTCTACGGATTGCCAGAGTTCTGCCGCGACGGGATCGCGGGCGCGCGGCTGATCTCGAATCCGGGATGCTATCCCACCGCCGCGAACCTGGCTCTACAACCGTTGGTGGCGGCGGGCGTGATCGATCGCGCTTGCGGGATTGTGTGCGATGCGAAATCCGGTGTCAGCGGCGCGGGACGCAAACCGAGTCTCAAAACCAGCTTCTGCGAAGTGACGGAAAACTTCTCGGCTTATTCCGTGCTGGATCATCGGCACGTTCCGGAAATCCTGATGGTGTCCGGGATCGAGGAGGCGGAATTGAGCTTCACGGCGCAGTTGCTTCCCATTCACCGTGGGATTTTGGAGACCATTTATTTCAGGGCGCGCGGCATCACTAGCGCCCAAGAGTTGTTGAACATTTATACGCGCCGCTATGCGAAAGAACCTTTCGTCCGGCTCTACCAGCCCGGAACCTTGCCCGATATAAGCGGCGTGGAGCGAACCAACTTTTGCGACATCGGCGTGCGGCTGGATGCGGCTTCGGGGCGCGCTGTCGTAGTGAGCGTGATCGATAACCTGGTGAAGGGCGCTGCGGGGCAGGCCGTGCAGAACATGAATCTGGCGCTGGGCTTCGAAGAAACCGAGGGGCTCCTTTGACGACGCTCATCAAAATTGGCGGTACGTTGCTGGATGCAGCGGAGTCGCGAGAACGGCTGGCGGCTGAAATTGCGCAGGCCGTCGAAGATGGCCTCGAAGCCGTGGTGGTTCACGGCGGTGGAAAGCAGATGACGCGGTACCTCGCCGAGCGGGGTATCGAGAGCCAGTTCGTGAACGGCCTGCGGGTCACTACGCCTGAAGTGCTGGACGCGGTGCTCAAAGTATTGGCGGGGTCGGTGAATCAGGAATTGGTGGCGGCGTTCTTGGCGGCCGGCGTGCGCGCGGTGGGACTCAGCGGCATGGACGCGCTGGTAACCGAAGCCCGGCGGATGAGCGATGAGCTTGGATTCGTCGGCCAGCCAGTGAAATCGGACACGCGGCTGCTGGCCTTACTGATCGAGAATGGTTACCTGCCAGTGGTGGCATGCGTCGCCGGCGATCGCGAGGGGCGATTCTACAATGTCAACGCCGATCAGATGGCGGCCTCAATCGCCGAGGCATTTCCAGCGGAGAAACTAATATTCCTGACGGATGTGGATGGAGTGCGTGGCGCCGAGAATAGCATTCTTCCGGCAATCAGTACTGCCGAATGTAGGCACTTGATTGCGAGTGGAGTAGCGACCGGCGGGATGCAGGCGAAGCTGGAAGCTGCATCAGCGGCGCTCGAAGCCGGTGTGGGCGAAGTGGTGATCGCGCCCGGTGCGCGGGTTGGGGTGATCCGCGAGCTTCTTGCGGGAGAACGAATTGGCACTCGAGTGGTATCGGAAGTAGGCGTGTCGAAACTTGGCTAGTGAAAAAATAGCAACAACCGGTCGCTTACGCTCGCGGTTCGGAAAGAGCGTTACCGAACTGCGACCGTGAGGGAGTTCGGTTTTACGAGCAGCGCATCCAGAACGTGGAACAGCGGATCGAGATCGGAACTGGTTCCCTTTCCTGATCCCTTGTATTGCACCACCCCTTCCCGATCGAAGACGTAGACGTTTGTGACGTTGTCGCGAAAACCGTAGCTGTGGGCGATGGCGCCCTGCCAGTCGAGCAAGACGGGCGACGCGGGATGCGCCGGGTCTTTCGAGAAAAACTTCCTCTTTACGAATCCGTGAAGTAATCCGGGAACTGACGCGAGATTGGCCGCGGAAACGCGTTTCAACTGCGGATAATCTTCAGGCTTGTAGCGTGCCCGCAGGGAGCGTGACCATGCATCCATGAAGTTGCTGCCGGTCCTGTCTCCAACGATCAAAACAACCACGGAGCCATGGAGATCAGAAAGCTGGAACGGGTGATCGTATTGATCGGTGAGGAGAAGTTGACTAGCCTCGGCCGCGAGCGAAAGCGCGCAGCAGAATATCGCCCTATTCATTGCGAAGCGCAGCCATCGGATCGATGCGCGCCGCGCGATGAGCCGGAATGTAGCCGGCGAGCAGGGCCGACGCCGCCAGCAGCGCTGTCAAAATCACAAATGTCATCAGCTCGACGGAGACCACGTTGTAGAGCGCGTGCGACATGATCTGGGTCATGGCGATGGCTAGCGAAAGTCCCACAACCAAGCCGATCGCGGTCATGCGGGCGGTTTGGGTAAGCACCATTCGAAGAATATCGTTTCGTGTGGCGCCCAGCGTCATGCGGATGCCGATCTCCTGGGTCCGGCGCGCGACGGAGAAAGCTCCGACGGCGTAACAGCCCATCACTGCGAGTAACAGCGAGATCGCGGCATAAATGCTCATTCTCGCTGCCGCAAATCGAACGCCGGAAGTCTCATCCGATAGGGCCTGCTCCTCGGTGGTAATGTTAGAGACCGCTTGGTTGGTATCCACCATCCGGACTTGAGCGCGAACGCTGGAGGCTAATCGCAGAGGATCCTCGGTGGTTCTTACGAGCAATGCCATATAGATATTCGGCCATTGCTGATAGGAAACGTAAACGGCCAGCTCCGGATTTCCGAAGAACCAATCCCTCCGGTCACCGCATACTCCGGCCACGGTCAGCCACGGAGATCCTGGTCCTTTGAGCCGGATTCTCCGGCCGATGGGATTCGATCCGGGCCAAAAATGGCGGGCCATGGCTTCACTCACCACTACCACGGGCGGTGCGTTGGGGCCGTCCGCAGCCACGATAGATCTGCCTGCGCGCACGGGAATCCGCATGGTGTGGAAGTAGCCGGGACTGATAGCGCTAATATTGGGGTGCGGATCGCTGGGGCGCGATTCATGTCCTTCAATGCTCAACGTTGCCGCGCCGCCAATGTCTCCAGCAGCGGCTGCGGACTCCGCTCCTGGAATAGCATTCAGCCCTTCCAGCACCTGGTCGAAGAAGCGCGCCATCCGCGCATCGTCGGGATAATTGGTGGCGGATAGCCAAACGTCGGTGATCAACATGTTCTTCGGGTCGAAGCCGAGATTGAGAGCCAGGATGCGCTGGAAGGTTCTGACCATCAGGCCGGCCCCGATCAAAAGCACCAGCGAAAGCGCGACTTCAATCACCACCAGCGTGCTGCGCGCACGGCTACGGGATGCTCCGGAACTCGAGGTGCGCCCTCCTTCTTTGAGCACGTCAATCAATCCAACGCGGCCATGCTGGCGCAGCAATTGAAAGATGGCCGGAAGCGAGCAGGCTACGCCAGCCACCAGCGACAGCGCGAAACCGATAGCCACCATGCTCGCGTCCATGTGCAAGGTCTTCATCCCGGCCACCCATCTAAAAACCTGCGGCGGAACGGCAGCCCTGGTGATGCTAAGATCCCAATTCGCGAAAAGCATCCCCACGCTTCCGCCCAGAATCCCGATCACCACACTTTCCGTCAGCAATTCGCGAGCGATACGAAACCGGCTGGCGCCCAAGGCCGCACGCAGGCCGATCTCCCGCTGCCGGGCGGTGGAGCGCGCTAGCTGCAAGTTGGCCACGTTGGCGCAGGCCAGCAGCAAAACGAAGGTGGCCGCGCCCAGCAAGATCACGGTGAACCGGTCCGTGACCTCGTTGATGGATTCGGTCAGCGGGTTGATCACCACGCCGTGCCCCGCGTTGGTTTTTGGATAGCGGCGTTCCAGCTCCGCGCTCAACGAGGTTATTTCGGCGCGTGCCTGCTCAATTGACGTACCAGGTTTCAGACGTCCGTAGACCCACAGATCCGCCCTGTCCCGGTTACTCTTTTGTAGCGGAGTGAGCGCGAGTGGGGTCCACAGTTCCGTTCCCAGGGGGAAATCGAATTCCTCGGGCATCACGCCAATCACAGTATAGGTTCGGGTATCCAGAGAGATAGTCTTACCCAAGGGAGCAGGTACGGATGCAAGCTGGGTTTTCCAGAAGGCGTCGCTCACAATCGCTAGGGCGTCGCGGCCCGGTTCCGAGTCTGCTTTTGAGAAGCTCCTGCCCAACCGCGGGTGCATTGCGAACGTCTCGAAAAAGTCTGAGGAAACCTGGGCCGCCCGAAGGCGCTGCGGATCGTCCACGCCAGTCAGGGTGGCATTCCAGCCCCGGTATGCCGACAGATATTCGAAGGCGCCGCTGTTCTCCTTCCAATCGAAGAAATTGCCGGCTGCCAGCCGCGTTCGAGCAGAAGCGACGTTCACATCCGTTCCCCAAACGGTCATCACCCGGTCGAGGTGCGGAAAGGGGAAGGGGTGAAGAACAAGGGAATTGACGGAACTGAAGGCGGAAGTATTGACGCCGATCCCTACCGCGAGCGAAAGTACCGCGGCCAGCGCGAATCCGGGATTATTGCGCAGGGTCCGCAGCGTGTATCGAAGATTGCCGCGCAGCTCATCGAACCAGGCCAGGCCACTGGCTTCACGGCAGCTTTCCTTGTAAGCTTCGACGGCGCCGAACTCGATGCGGGCTTGGCGTTCGGCCTCGCTCGCGGAGAGGCCGGAGCGCATGAGATGTTCCGTACGGCTCTGGATATGGAAGCGTAGCTCCTCGCCCAGGTCGGCTTCCATTCGGGACCGTCCAAGAATTGTGCTCAGTAGGTGGCGGAGAGATCGCATGCTGTCTCCTAAGCTATCTAGGAGAAGTATGACGCCACTCTCCTAAGTTGTCAAGGGGAGTGCGGCGCATCGCGCCTGGCTCCTCTTGACAACGTTCTTCGGTTATCCGGTTCATCGGTTCGTATGGCCGCCCCTGTCTTTGGCTGACGGCCCGGGGTTTAGGAACCGAAGAACCGAAGAACCGTTATTTCTTTTTCATTTCTCCGAGCGGCGTGTCCAACGTGCCGTTACTATTGATGCCCATGACGAAGTCCTGATCGGCGGCGGTGCCCGCGGTGTGCAGATATATTTTGCCGCCGCCCGTCCAGCATTCCACCGCTTCATCGCCTTGGACCGACGCTTTGCCGGAATGGAAAACAATGTTTGGGAATCCAGTTGGGCTTAAGAACGTTCCATCGAACTTTCCCTCGCAGCTTGTGAGACCGGGCTTGGGTGGCTGGCCGGCCGGGATGGACACTACGGCTCGCCGTACTTGCGAGGCAGGCATCCAGTACTTGGCGCCGTCCGGAAGCCGGACGTTGTATTGGGTACCGTCAATCGCCAGGAGTTCGCTCTTGGTCCATTCGCCGAACAGGAAAGCTTCTAACGTGTCGCCGGGCTTCAAAGCCGCCTTCGTCGACGATTGTGGGTGGCAAAACTGCAGAGAAATGCGCAACGCCTTGCGGGTAGACTTCGAGCGGGGGCCAGCCGCAGAGCCGCTGTAAGATTGAACATCGCAGGTTGCGTCGTCGTCCGGCGAAGTGCAACGCAGAACCTTGATCCGTTGTTTGCCAGGGCCACAGTCGTAGATCACGTTCAGTTGCAGAGGTTGTGATCCGGCCATCAGCATGGCCGCGCTTGCGAGCAGCCGATTTAGAAGAGATCGCACTCTCTAACACATGCGTATAGGGCGATGAATTACGTGAAAAAAGCCCTGGCCCTGCAGGCCAGAGGCTCGCCCCGGTAAAATGATAATTGCATGTCTGCTGTCGCCCCACAAACCGACGTTCTTCCGGACTTACGCGATCCCGCCCTTTACCTCAATCGTGAATTGAGCCACTTGGAATTCCAGCGGCGAGTGCTGGAAGAAGCGCGCGATGCCCGCAATCCCCTGCTGGAGCGGGTGAAGTTCCTCTCGATTTTGGGCTCGAACATCGACGAATTCTTCATGGTCCGCGTGGCCGGATTGATGCAGCAGATCGAAAACAAAGTGCAGGAGCCATTTATGGATGGGCGTGGTCCAGCCGAGACCTTGGAAGCCATCCGGATGGAAGTGAACCTTCTGATGGACGAGGCGTACGCATTCTACCGCGAAGAGCTGGCGCCTGAGCTGGCGGCGGCGCATATCCGGATGCTGGATCTTTCCGAAGTGGACGAAGAGCAGCGAAGGCAGCTGGATGGTCTGTTTCTGGACAAAGTTTTCCCGGTGCTCACACCGCTCGCCTTCGATCAAGGCCGGCCGTTTCCGCACATCTCGAATCTCAGTTTCAACGTGGCCGTGGTGGTTCGCGATCCGGGTGGGCCGGAGCACTTCGCACGCGTAAAGATTCCGGACTCGCTTCCGCAATTCCTGCCGGTGAACCTGGCCGGCGAAACTGCGCCGGGACGTTATGCTTTTGTTCCGATCGAGCAATTGGTGATGGCGAACTTGCAGCACTTGTTTCCAGGGCTCGAGATTGTGGGGGCGCATGTTTTCCGCGTAACCCGTGATGCCGATTTCGCCATCAAGGAACTGGAGACGGACGATCTGCTGGAAAGTATCGAGGAGGCAGTGTGGCAACGGCGATTCCGCGACGCCGTCCGCCTTCAAGTGGATGCCCAAATGCCGGACTCTATGGTGGAGATACTGGTTAGCAACCTGGAAGTGGAAGCCGCCGGCATTTACCGCGTGGATGGTCCGCTGGATCTCAGCCGCCTGCGCACCTTGGCGGCGCTGGATCGCCCGGATCTCAAGGACAAACCGTTTTTGCCCGTTACTCCAGCCGGTTTTGGCGCCAAGGAAGACGATGTCTTTGGACTGATCCGGCAAGAGAGCCAGCTCTTGCACCATCCTTATGATTCGTTCCAGCCGGTGATCGAGTTTCTGCGCAAGGCCGCCAAGGATCCCGATGTTGTCGCCATCAAGATGACCTTGTACCGGTTGGGGCGCAACTCGCCCATTGTGGAAGCGCTATTGGAAGCCGTGGAGCACGGGAAACAGGTAGCCGTGCTGGTGGAATTGAAAGCGCGCTTCGATGAGGAGAGCAACATCGAATGGGCCCGAGCGTTGGAGCGCGAAGGCGTCCATGTTGTCTATGGATTAATGGGCTTGAAGGTACATTCGAAAGTGGCGCTGGTGCTTCGCAGGGAAGGCGATGTGATTCGCCGCTATTGTCATCTTGCGACAGGAAATTACAATCCCGTCACTGCGCGGCTCTACACGGATCTGGGATTTTTCACCAGCGACGATCAAATCGGCGCGGATGCCACCGACCTGTTCAACTATCTGACCGGTTATTCACACAAGAAGAGTTTCCGGAAGTTGCTGGTGGCCCCGCTAAACCTTCGCCAGCGCTTGGAGGAGTTGATCCAGCGCGAAATCGATGTTCAGCGCAATGGTGGACAGGGCCGGTTGATTTTCAAGACCAACGCGCTCGAGGACGGTCCCATTATCCGTTTGCTCTACCAGGCTTCGCAGGCGGGAGTAGCCACGGACCTGATCGTGCGAGGTGCGTGCTGCCTGCGCCCGAACGTTCCCGGCGTGAGCGACAACATTCACGTGTGCAGTATTGTCGGACGTTTTCTGGAGCACAGCCGTATTTACTATTTCGGCAACAACGGCGCCGAAGAATGCTATTTGGGCAGCGCGGATTTGATGCCGCGCAATCTCAATCGCCGCGTCGAAGTAATATTCCCCGTCGAGCGGCCCCAATTGGTCCAGCGTTTGAAGGACGAGATCCTGCACGCGTATCTGCACGACAATAGAAACGCGCGCCGTATGCACAAGGATGGCTCCTACAAACATAAATCCCGCAATGGCGGACAGGACAGCCAGGCCTGGTTTTTAGGCCAGAGGGCTGCGCGCTAGCAGCCCGTGGCTAAACCGATTCTCTCAGCCTCAGACTTCGCGAGAAAAATCGGCGCAGGCACCGACTCCCTCACGATCGCGGCTCGGTAACGTGACCGTGAGGGAGCGGTTGTTCAGTGTCCCAGAAATTCTCCACATAATTCGGAGTGGGGTGGACGCCCTCGTCCGCGCCGGACCCCCCTGGTCCGGCTNNCGGGGGCGTCGGCCGCGGTCCAGGGGGACCGCCCCACTTTGTGGATTCTTCCATGAACTTTGGGACACAACACTCGCCTAGGGCGGAGTGGGCTTCGAGAAGTGTCTTCGGATTCGCACAAATCGGGGGGCGTTACTTGGAATGGACCAGCCATGCGCGTCGCACCGCTGGATTAGCTCGTGCGGAGAATAAAGTGGTGCTGATTTGCCCAGGACATACAAGATGGATAGCGTGCGGTCCGGTTCGTAGCCCGCGAGGTCCTGCGGCATGCGGAATGAGCCGTCCAGCAGTCCCGATACCGTACTGGCCATGGTCTGGCCCGGCGGAACACGAAATTCGAAGTCCTGGGGAAGCTGAATGCGCGCGGAGGCCAGGCCCTGGCGCACGGCAAGGAAATCGTTCGCGGCAACGGTGATCCATACCGCCATCGAAATGTACGCCGCGGCGCGGACGAAAAGCACAGAGCTTGCGGCCAGCGAGCGCAGCAGCAGGCAGGCGAATACCGCGAGAGAGACTACCAGGGGAATGACTCGCCGAACCCCGATGACATTCCCGGCGGCGGCGTAGAAACCGATCGACGTCACGCAGATTAGAATCAGCGGCCAGGAGCGTCGCGCATCACGGACAATCACCGCGATTAACCCAGCGATCGCAAGCAACCCGATGATCGCAGCACCGAGCGCAGGAGCTCCATTGCTGAAAAAGTAGTAACTGTCTCCCCGCAGAAACAGCTCGGTTCCCAAGGATACCAGGCGTTCACGCGAACCATGAATGGTGGGATCTCCCGCTCCACCGGTCAGGAGGGTCTGCACGTTGGTCCACCAAAACACGGGAAATAGAAGCACTGCCAGCATGAGGCCGAAACCCGCTGCCAGAGCCATCCGGCGCGAACGGTGGAAACGAAACCAATGCGACGCCGCGACCGCAATCAGAAAGACAACGCCGGCACCGTAACATTCGGCTGAGAGCGCGGCGAAGAAACTGCTGGCGACGATTGCCGCCGGGGAATCGAACAGAGCGAGCCACAGCGCGCACCATCCGATCGGCGTTTCAATACCGATGTCCACGCCCAGCCAGGAAAAGCAGATGAAGCCCGGCAGTACGCTGACGCCCAACGCCGCGGCGAACGCCGGCAGGCCGCCGAACTGAAAGCCCTTGCGCAGGTAGAGATAAATGAAACAGGGCAGTAAAGCCATGACTGCGGCTTTAGCAAATCGGCCATAGAAAAGCCCTTCGACGATGTGGTTGGCCAACCAGAAGTACACGTATCCATAAAAGTTCGTGCCGAAAACATGGTGTTGAAGGTGGAACTGGAGAAATGTGGGATTCACGAAGGCACTCGAAGCTTCTTCCTTCGTGAGCAGCCCCTGACTCGTGGCGGCGAGAACGAGGGTTATTGCTGCGGCGAAGAAAATGGCATACAGAAGCGGAACGGAAACCCGCGCATCGGCCATCCAGCGTTCGACTCTTTTCCACCGCGAAGGGAGGTCCCGAGCTGGCGTTACTGGCGCTGGAAGCGGTTCCATCGACGGCGATTGTAACACCGACGGCCGAGGGACTTTGGCATAATCCCTTAGTACGGTAACAGGAACCGCATGGGTGATCATCTATGGCCCCCGGAGCGAATATGACCGAGGCCAATCCCGCGATCAATGCCTCGCCGCCCGGCAATAAGGTGAGCGCCGCTCTATTGTTGGGAGCGTCGATTGCAGCAGTGTGGATTGCCCTGGCTATCGGTCTGGCCGTTACGCGCGCGCCCTGGTCGAATGAGGCGTGGACTGCCATCCCGGCCCTGAACCTGGCCCAGCGTGGCAGCATGGGCACCACAGTGCTGGAATTCAGGAACACCTGGCTCCAAGGTTTGGACCGGCACACCTACTGGCTCATGCCGCTCCACTTGTTGGTCCAGGCCGCCTGGTACAAGCTGCTGGGTTTCAGCCTGTTGCGCCAGCGCCTGCTATCCGTGCTTTTTGCGGCCGTCCTGCTGGTCTCCTGGTATCGCATTGTGCTCGAACTGACAGGCCTTCGCGCCGCCGCTTTCGCGGTGTGGCTGATCATCGGGTTCGAGACCAACTTCCTCGCCGGAGCAGCCAACGGCCGCATGGACATGATGTGCGCAGCGCTTGGTTCGGCTGCCATTGCTGCCTGGCTCAAGCTGCGCATCGCAGTCCCTCGATTGGCCGTGCTGGTAGGCCATTCGCTGGCCGCTGCCGCCATCTTCACGCATCCGTGCGGAGTGCTTTTTGCCGCGGCGCTAGTGCTGATCAGCCTTTCGCTAACGGGCTGGCGCATGCGCCCTTCCGACCTGCTGATCGCCGCACTTCCTTACCTAATTGCCGCGGCCCTATGGGGCGTATATATCGCACAGGCACCCGCCGACTTCCGGTCACAATTTTTCGGCAATGCATCCGGCTTTGCGGGCGAATACACAGACCGCGGCCGTTTGAACGGTCTTGGATCGCCGGGGCGCGCCATCCTCGATGAAGTGCGGCTCCGCTACCTGAAGACATTCGGCTTTGATGAGCTCCGAACGCGCGTGGGTGTCCTGAATGCTCTTTGGCTATTGATCTCCTGCTCGGCTGCCGCCGCCGTGTTGTTGATCCCGAGCTTGCGCGCCCAACCGGGAGTACGTGCGCTGCTCCTCGCGGCTTTCGGCACGTTTCTCATGATGGCCTTTCTGGAAGGCATGAAGTTCCAGCACTATTTGGTCTACTCGCTCCCCTTCCTGAGCGCTCTCGCGGCCACCACCGGCGGGTGGCTGTGGATCAACCACCGCAGGGCGAGGGTTCTGTTAATCGGCGCTATTCTCGCGCTCACGCTTTCGCAGATCAGGAACGTCCTGTCCGTCATTCACCAGAATCAGTCCCAGAACGAGTTGGGGTATGTAGCCAAATACCCGCGCGCCGCGAGACAACCCGGAGATCGGATCATCAGCGGCGCGGAACTGGGTTATGAACTTGGATTTGACGATGCTATTCGAGACGATGTTCGCCTTGGCTACGCCACTGGCTTGCGGCCACGGTTTATCGTCACCTCGGGTTGGTATCGGCGTTGGTTCGAGGGCGCCCGTTCGCATGATCCAGTTCTTTACAATTACCTGCATCGCACGTTGGACCAGGAATGTGAGTTGGTACTCACGCGGGGCGATTACCGCGTCTATCGCAGGGCAACACCATGAGTCTCCACAACGCGTCTTTTCCGGCAGCCCCTGAAGCGCCGGAACAACGGGTGATCTCTCCTCTTCCGCCGCGGCAGTGGAAGCGAGATGCCGCCATCGATTTTTTCCGTGGGTTCGGATTGTGGATGATCTTTCTGGATCACCTGGACCCCAACATTCTGTCGCATATGACGCTGCGGCAGTTCGGCTTAAGCGATTTCGCGGAAGTGTTTGTTTTTCTCTCCGGATTCATGAGCGTGGGATCGTGGGAGAAAGTGCTCTCGCAGGGAAACGCTCTGGTTGTGTTCAAGCAGTTGGGCCGCCGGATGGCACGTCTCTACTTCGCGCAAATCGCAGCCCTGTCGATCTCGATCGCCCTGTTGGGCGCTTTCGCGGAGCGCGGTGTGCGTTTTCACGACCCGAGCATGTACTTTTGGATGAGCGATCCGGCTCACTACCTGGTTCAGGGACTGACGCTACTATACGCGCCCAGCTTTTTCAGGCTGTTGTTGCTCTACATCATGGTTTCTCCGGTGTTGCCGCTGGTGGTCTTGGGGTTGAAACATGCACCTAAGCTCACGCTCGGTCTGTCCTTTGGACTATGGGCTCTCATCCAGTTTCCGCCATTCCATTCCGTCGGATTGAATTGGCATTGGTATTTCAACCCGCTGGCCTGGCAATTTTTGTTCGTGCTGGGTGCGGCGGTTCGTTGCTATTCAAACCGGCTGGCGCCCATCGTGCGAAAGCCTTGGGCGCTGGGCTCGGCTTCGTTAGTAGTAGCGGCATCCTTCGCCCTGAAGAGCCTCACATTCTTCCCCTGGACTCGGCAGCGGACTAACCCGAGGCTTCTCGCGACTCTCATCTTCGATCCGGAAAAACCGGACCTTGCAGCGTATCGCGTGGTGCACTTTCTGGCTCTAGCGATTCTGGTCTACGCTTTTACGTCCAGACATCGCCGCTGGCTTGAGTCTCCCGCGGCGGGTTGGGCCATCGCGTGCGGACGAGGAGCGCTTCTCGTCCTTGCGTCAAGTTTGGTTTTGGATACTGCCGGAGACTTGATTCTCACAGCCACCCACGGAGGAATTCCAATGCAACTGGCGATCTCCGCATCGGGAATCGCCGTACTCTCTATCGTGGCGTGGTTGCGTGGCCGTGAGCCTCTCACATTCAAGCGGCCTCTGATTCTAAATCAAATCCGAAATAGCATCGAATAGGACCACGTTCGTTGGTTCGGCCAACGCGCGCTAATCCAATCCTCGGCTAGCGCGGACCAGGTCAGAAGAGCGGGAACTCGCGGCGCGTACCCGTGTCCATTCGCCAATCCAGCGCCGTGAATGCCGTATTCAAAAATATGCAGCTCGGACTCCACGCCGTGGCTGCGCAGCGCTGAGTAAAACAGAACGCTGTTCTGGGCCGGGACTGCGGCATCCGCCGCGGTGTGGAACAAAAACGTTGGCGGGGTTCTATCTGTCACTTCGAGGTTGCTCGACAGTTCCCGGACCAGCGCCTCATCCGGATTCGAGCCCAGCAGATTGTGGACGGACTCCGGGTGCGTCCACGGACTCTCGAACGAGATAATGGGATAGCCGAGCACGGCGAAGTCTGGTCGCGCCGACATGCGATCCACGGGATCCGCTGCTGCCGGATTGCCGGAGTCGAAGTGGGTGATAACGGTGGAGGCGAGATGTCCGCCCGCTGAGAACCCGATGATGCCGATGCGGTCCGGGAGCAGTCCAAAGCGCGCCGCGTGATAGCGCACGTAGCGAACTGCCCGTGTGGCATCCAGGAGCGGAGCCGGGTGATGATACCGCGGCGAAATGCGGTACTTCAGCACGAATGCGGCGACGCCGAATGAGTTCAACCAACGTGCAATGTCCGCTCCCTCATAGGAAGACGTCAGAAGTTTATAAGCGCCCCCGGGACAGATCACCATCCCTGCTCTTATGGTGTGCCACCGGGCTGGCAGAAACACAGCGACGGACGGCTGATCGGCATCGGTGGTCCCCAACGCTCCCGGAGCGGCCGACGTCCATAGCCGCTCAACTGGCGCTGAAGTTACGCCATGGCACGCCAGATGAACGACAACAATCTTCACCGGAATCAGCAGGACCAGCAGAATTACCACGACAAACAACACACGCGCGGAACGGCGAAGGGTCATTCCGCCATTTTCGCTCAGCGCGATCCTCTCTTGATCGGCTGGTCTGAACTTGGGTAAAATCTCTTATATCGCCGCGCGCATGAGTGAAGACGAACCAAAACCTCTGGGTCGACCGCAAAAGAAGTCTACGCCGATGACCACGGTTATGTGGATCATCATTGGATTGATGTTGGCTCTTATCGCGGCGTGGACGGTATGGGCGGGACTTCAGCCGGACGTTCACTCGATGTGGGCGCCGGATTAACGCAGCATCAACACCATATGCTGCTCGTCGATGTATTCGGAAGTCACCTTCAATGCTTTCGGTTCAGTCCCGTACACTTTGAAGCCAAATTTCCGATAAAGCTGGATGGCGGCTTTCTGCCCCGACGCCACTGCCAGCAAAATCTGCTCGAGTGAAGGGTCCTCCTTCGCCCTTTTCAAAACAGCGGCGATCAATGCGTTGCCGACGCCTTTGCCTCGCCACGAGGCAGTGACGTACACGCCATAAATGCGTCCTTTATGCCGCTCTTTTAGACCCGTTTCGCGGATGAACGTCGCCATCCCGACGAGCTCGGCTCCCTCGAAGGCTCCCAGTGTGAAGTTATCCGCGGACATGTCCCGAAAGCGGATCGCAGTCGTTTCCACCTTGGTTGCCTGGTGCTCTTCGGCCGACTTTCCAAAGGCGACCGGGTCGTTTTGAAGGGACTCGAGTCGCAGATTCCATATGGCAGCGTCTTTTTCGCCTAGCGGGCGGATCTCCATCCCTCTAGTCTGGGCTACTTAACGCCAAGCCGAATCAAGACGTTCAATACGAACGCAAAAATCCCCGCACCCAGCAGCACCGTAACAGGCAACGTCAAAACCCAGGCCAGCAGCAGGTTTCGAAGCGTCTCCATCTGCAAGCCGGAATGGTTCGCGGCCATTGTCCCCGCCACTCCCGACGACAAAACGTGCGTGGTGCTTACGGGTAAGCCGTATTTGTCAGCGGCTAGAATGGTGGCCGCCGCTACCAGTTCCGCCGCGGCGCCCTGCGCGTAAGTCAGATGCGTTTTGCCGATCTTTTCGCCGACCGTAACCACGATGCGTTTCCAACCGATCATGGTCCCCAGACCCAGCGCTATAGCGACCGCCACCTTCACCCACACTGGTATGAACTTGGTCAGCTTGTCCATGTGCGTCTTCAGCGAAGCGGCCGACTTCTGCTCGTCCGGGTCCTCGAGTTTATGGGCTTTCAACAATTTCCCAAGCGCCTCCGATGTCAGATACAAATCGCTCCGCAACAGCGAGCGCTGCGGTTTGGTCAGTTCCGAGAGGCTGGTCTTGCCGCTCAGGGTATCGGAGATTTCTCTGCATTTGGTACCAATAGCCCCGTAGGTTCGGTCCTCCAACTTCCCCGTTGTTTTCAAATAGGCTGACAGATCGTCGGATGCAGCTTGCAATCCGGCCATCGCTACTCCAGCGGCGTGACGGTCCATTTGGAAGGAGATCGCCTGCGCGTCCGCGGCCAGCGCCTGGATCGACGCCTGGCTGGTGCTTTGATCCACGGCGTAGGTGGCGGGCAGGATTCCAATCAGGATCAGCATGATCAACCCCATGCCCTTTTGCCCATCGTTGGATCCGTGCCCAAAGCTAACGCCGGTGCAGGTGAGCACCAGCAAACTGCGAATCCACAGCGGCGGCGCTTTGTCTTTTTCGGGCGACTGATAGAGTTCCTTGTTCCTGATCAGGAATTTCATGAGCAGCAGCAGCGCCCCCGCACAAACAAAGCCGACCAGCGGAGAAACCAATAAGGACAGCCCGACCTCTTTCGCCTTGACCCAATTCACGCCTTCCCCGAACTCGTGCCCCTTCGACAACATCGAATTCGCCAGACCCACTCCCATGATGGAGCCGATGAGTGCGTGCGAGCTCGAAGCCGGCAGCCCCAAGTACCAGGTACCCAGATTCCAAATAATGGCCGCGATCAGAAGCGCGAACACCATTGCGAAACCGGCGCCTGACCCGACATTGAGCACCAATTCCACGGGAAGCAACGCTAGCACGCCAAACGCTACCGCGCCGCTCGAAGTTAAGACACCGATGAGGTTCCAGCAGCCGGACCACACCACCGCCACCATCGGCTTGAGACTGTGGGTGTAGATAACAGTCGCGACAGCGTTCGCAGTGTCGTGAAATCCGTTGACAAACTCGAAACTCAGCGCCAGGCCGAGTGCCAGCAACAGAAAGATGGCGCTGCCGGTTGAGAGGGTCTCCCCAAATAGTTCCATCCACGCTCCTGTAGAAAACGAAGTCACCAGACTACCTGATGAATGTTACGAACGTATTAAGTTCCGGCTACTTTTTTGGCGAGATCGCGCGAACCATCGCGGAAATTCCCGCCATCAAAGCCGTGAACGGCAACAGGAAGAGGAGTACTAAAGGTAGGATTGCGGCCGCCCGCCAAAAATGGCTTGGAATCGCATCCCAGGTTCGAACGCTAAATACACCCCAGAGCGCGAACAACGAAGAACCCAGCAGGATTCGGGACAAGGCAGCGGCGACCCGGATCATAGCCTCTCGAACACTCAGGTTGGGCGTGAAATTGTGCGGGATCGAGAACTGCTGAGCAAGGGACCGGGCGTCGGATGATTCAGCTTGGGGGAGTGGTAGGGCGAACCACGAACGTATTCTTTGCGTCATCATTAAGCTTATCGGCGCCCTGTAGTACTATCGTGACACATCCACAAGGGCGCCTTCCAACCCCCGGGTCGACCGATGTTTCCAGCAATTTCTAGCCGCAGCACAGTGCCTCGCCAGTCCCCAGTCCCTAACCCCCAGTCCCGCGAGGCGCCGAGCGCCGAGTACAATGGTGCCGAATGAAACACTACACCTGGGATACCGTTGCACTCGAAGTGATGAGTGAAGTGATCTCGCGAAAAGTGATCAGCGGCCAGAAGGCCATGGTGGCGCAGGTCTTCCTCAAAAAGGACGCCGTGGTCCCCGAGCATCACCATGAGAGCGAGCAGATCACTTACATCCTGGAGGGCGCCCTCAAGTTCGAGCTGGAGGGCAGGGAAGTGATCGTGCGGCAGGGCGAGGTATTGCACATCCCTTCCAACGTCCCGCATCGCGCCGTCGCCCTTGAAGACACCCTTGATCTGGATATCTTTTCCCCAATCCGTACCGACTGGCTAACCAAAGACGACGCCTACCTCCGCCGGGGCGAGTGCGAAAAAGCGTAGCGACAGTGCGAAGCGCAGCCCCCAGTCCCTAGCCCCCAGCCCCTATAATGTGTCATGCATTCTCGTAGCCACCAAGCTGTCCTCATCGCCACTCTCTTTCTCGCACGCACCGCGCTCGCCCAGTTCGATCCCAAGATGCCCGCCGGCGTCCCGGAAGTAACCGGACCCGTGGTCGAAAACGTGACCATGCACTACATCGATGTCGTCGTTGGCACGGGTGCCCCGGCCGCGCCTGGTAAGCAGTATACCGTCCACTACACCGGCTGGCTGCGCAATGGAACCAAGTTCGATTCCTCGGTAGACCGCAATGAGCCTCTCAAATTTGTGCAAGGCCGGCGCCTGGTGATCTCTGGTTGGGAGGTGGGTTTTGAAGGCATGAAGGTAGGTGGCAAGCGGCGCTTGTTTATCCCGTATCAACTGGCGTATGGCGAGACCGGGCAAGGCTCCATTCCGCCCAAGTCCGAATTGATTTTCGATGTCGAGTTGCTGGCCGTCGCCGACGTGCCGCCGGCTGCGCCTGCCGCTGATATCCTGCTGTCCTTCTCCGATTCCGAATCCAAGGTGATTGCGCTGGCCAAAGCCGTGCCGGAAGACAAGTATTCGTGGCGTCCCGCGCCCGGCGTGCGTTCCTTCGGCGAAGTTTTCGTGCACATCGTCTCGGCCAATCAACTGCTGATGAAGCTTGCCTCCGCGCCCTCCGCCGATGAATTGAAAACGGCGATCGATGAGCAATCCAAGCTCGAAAAACAAACCTTCCCCAAGGCACGCATCATCGAAATGCTAACCGAAAGCTTCGCAAACGTTCGCAAGTCGCTGGAGAGCGCCCGGCCCGGAACCCTGGCGCAAAGTGCGGACTTCTTCGGTACGCCCACCACGCGCCGCGGTATTTTCGTGAACATGGATGTTCACATTGCAGAGCACCTGGGGCAAGTCATCGCCTACACCCGCATGAACGGCATCACCCCGCCGTGGAGCCAGTAGCAGACGGTCACCAGCCGGCAGTGGGCCAATACCAATCGCCGGCCAAGGTTCCTGCAGTAGCCCGATCCTGAAGCACGCGAACGTAAACAACCCCACCGCACTTCGCAATTCTTTTACAGCATGTTCACACGCGTACCCGTCCCCAATTGCGTCTCATTGGCAGATGAGTTTCAAGATGCGAAAAATATCTATTTCCTTAGCCGCTACGGTGGCACTGTTAGCGCTCACGGCGACAGCTCGTAACAAGGGCGACATGGAACAGGGCAAGAAGGTGTTCGAGCAATGCGCTGTTTGCCACAATGCCGATACCGCGGAAACGAAAGTCGGCCCCTCGCTCAAGGGATTGTTCCAGCACAAGAAGTTGAAGAACGGCAAGTCCGTGTCTGATGAAAGCGTTTTGGCCGTCATCAATTCCGGTGGTGGAGGAATGCCGTCCTTTGCGAATACGTTATCGGAAGAAGAAAAGGACAACTTGCTTGCTTATTTGCACTCCATCTAATTCTCAAGGGTTCACTGCAACTGCCACGTGGGGCGGACCCCCTGGTCCGCGGTCGACGCCCTCGCCGGCCTCTGCTTCTGGAGTGATGGCAGAGCCGGACCAGGGGGTCCNNGACGAGGGCGTCCGCCCCACAGCGAGGTACTTGACACGCTCGACCGAAGCATCGGCGCTGCGTTGTTTGCCGCATCTCTACTGTTGATCATCCCAGCGGCAATCGTCATTCGCATTCTCTCCCGCCGCTCGCCCTTCATCGCTCACCTGCGAGTTGGTAAAAACGGGCGACCCTTCTGGGTGTGGAAATTGAGAACCATGTGGCCGCGCCAGCAGGTCGCTTCCGCGGGAGAAAAAGGCTGGGTGCAGCTCATCGAGTGTGATCCGCCGCTAAGCACAAAGCCACGAAGCGACCCACGCATTACCAGCCGCTTCGCACGCTTCTGCCGCCAGCATTCCATCGACGAGCTGCCTCAGTTCTTTCACGTAACGCGAGGGC
Source organism: Bryobacterales bacterium (assembly GCA_003166875.1). Classification (GTDB taxonomy): domain Bacteria; phylum Acidobacteriota; class Terriglobia; order Bryobacterales; family Bryobacteraceae; genus Palsa-89. The sequence continues at coordinate 64,084 of PMUN01000277.1, forward strand.
AAATGTCGCTGGTGGGTCCTCGCCCACTCACTCGGGGCGAGCTCATACAACATTATGGCGATCGAGCCGGCCTGATCCTGACTCTGAAGCCCGGGCTCACCGGCTATTGGCAGACGCGCGGAAGAAGCCGGCTTTCCTATGCGGAGCGAGCCGCGTTCGATCTCCAACTGGTACGCGACCTATCCACTCGCGTTTATCTTCAACTGTTGGTCAGAACCATCCCGGAACTCGTGCGCGGCGGCAATGCCTGGTGAGCAGTGGCTTGCGTTACCGAACCACGACCGTGAGGGAGTCGGTGCAGTTACTAAGCGTACGCTTCAGTTCCCCAGCAACTGCTTTTGTTCCTCCGGCGGCATTTGATCCAGCAGCCTGGTGAACACGCCGTTGGTCCATCCGAAGCCGGCTTCGTTGGAGGAATACCCGAAGTGGATTTCGCCGCTCACCCGCGACGTGCGCCGCACGACGTCGTATTTCTCCACGATGATCCCGCTCTGCTGGTACTGCTCCAGCACCAACGATAGCCATTCGCGCGAAATGCGATTCGCCTCGGCGTTGTATCCGTAGCGGCGCAGACCCTCAACCGCGATCATCTCGATTGGCGCCCAGCCGAAAGGCGAATCCCATTGATTGCCGCTGGCATTGATGCTGGTTTCGAATCCACCAGGGCGCTCGAACATCGCGAGATTCTTCACCACCGCCGCCGCCTGATCTTTAGTCGCGATGCCTGCCCACAATGGATAAAACGTCGTGAGAAACGGATAGTGGCGCAGGTGATGGTGAACGAATTCGTAATCGAAATAAAGCCCGGCTTGTTCGTCCCACATCAGTTGGTTGATACGGCCGGCGCGTTCCTGGGCGCGTTGATCCCAGATGGCGGCGTCCGCCGGACGGTCCAGAAGGCGGAGAATCTCGGCTGTTTGGGACTCCATCAGATAGAGCAGTGAATTCAGGCAGACTGGATTGTAGTGGATGATGTCGACGTTGAACTTGCCGAACCGGTCCGATGGGTCGAATCCGGATTCGCGCATGGATCGATCCCCTTTGTAGAACAGCGTCGTTAGAATATCCCGCTTTGCATCAAAATATTCGCCCACATCGTAATCCGTAACCTTGTGCGTGCGGTAATACTCTTTGATCAGCTCGTAATGCGTGCGGCCCTGTGCGTCCTTTTCGGCGGAAAGCACTTCGGGCGCGGGGCCTTCTCCAAGATCGTAATAGCGGGAAAGCCCGTTAGACGGCGTGAGGTGCGGCTCTGTGGTCCAAAACTTGTAATATTTGTCGATCGCCGGCACCGAATCCTCCAGCCATTTCCGATCCTTCGTTTTCGCATAAACGCCGAGCAACATTTCGGTGAGGAAGGGAGGCTGTGAACGAGTCAGGTAGTAAGTCCTGTTCGCGTTCAGGATCTTGCCGTATTCGCGAATTTCATAAAGGAAGTTGTCGGCCATGTCTTTAGCCAGTTCCGTCTCGCCATCTTGTAGCAGCCCGATTTGGATGAAATAACTGTCCCAGCCGTACATCTCGTTGAAGCGTCCGCCCGGAACCACGTAAGGGTTGGGCAAATACAGCAGGCCCTGCTCGTCCAGCTTGGTCGGATCGTCCGGCAGCACACGGAGTTCGATCTTGGCGAAAGCCGCTGGAGCAAGTTCCTGGTGGAGCTGCTTCGCAATTCGTCGAATATCCTCGCTTCGGGAAACATAGATCGGCCAGCGCCCATCCGGATCGGCGTGAAACTTGGGATCCACCGCCGCCGTCGCCAGCACGTGATTCGACCTCGTGAGCAGCGCCCAGGTCTTCTTGATGTAAATCAGAATCGGGTCGTGCTGCGGCTGTGGCTGTGGCCGCTGCTGCGGTTGTGCCTGAGATCTCGCGTGTTGAAAGCACAGCACCGTCACCAACAGCGCGTAGATAAGTCTCCGGAATCGGGGTAAGGTCACCATGAGAAGATCACCGTCGCTTGCTGATAGCCCTGTCCGGCTGGAAAACGAATCCGTACTTTAGACCCGGCCAGCTCAGCGCCCTTCGACTGCATATTGGGCTGGTTGATTCGCACTGGAAGATCGTATTCCGTGCCGCCCGGCGCCTCCAACACCACTTCGTACCGATTGGCCGCTCGCCGCTCGCCGACCACTTTCAATTGCGCCGTGCGCGCGCCTGGCAAAGGTAATTCGCTCGGAATGCCCAGCTCCACGGCCGGAAGCGGCAGCACCAGCTCATGCATTGCGGCAGCCGGTTCGCGGCACGGTTGGTCGCGCGGCGCCGTTTGCGGAACCAGGCAGAAACTTTCCGGCGTCGCCGATCGCGCGCGCACCAGTAAGCGATCCTTCTGCTTTGTGAATTGAAGCTCGATACGCGAATTCCCGAGCGGCACGTTGTGAAGCTGCGCGCTGTCCCATCCAGCGGGGAGATTTGGCGCCAACCGAAGTGTGTGGTGCAATGCGTCCCAATCCAGGCCAAACAGCCCGCGCAGCGCCGGCGTAACAACCATCGCGGATGACCAAATTTGATGGCTGCTGCTGCGGCCGAGCGGCTGATACAAATCGCCCGACAGCAATTCCGTCACCGAGCCCAGATCCTGCGCCCAGGTCAGACCGGCGTTCTGCATCAGGTGCGCGTAACCTGCCAGCGTTCGTCCGGCGCGATACTCGGCCAGCGAAACCCAGCCCGTGAACAGGGGCCAGATGGAGCCTTGGTGATAACTGATGGGATCGTAGAACGGCGTGCGTTCGCTGATATCGCGCGTGCCCCAATCGGTGGAGAATTCGGGCGACGCCCAACGGCCGAGCATTGCATCCGCGCGCGGCAGACTGAGCCGCCCCGTCCACCACGCCACCGCTGGATAGATGGTAGCCGTGCGATCCAGGCTCCCGTCTGCGTTGCGGCTGAAAGCGTAGAACTGGGAGGCGGAGTCGTAATACTCGGAGTCCAGCTTGGCGCGAATCTCCTCGGCTTTCTTACGCGCGTCGGCTGCCGTCGTGCTGTCATTCATCAGCGCTGCCAGGCGCGACATCGCATCGGCGGATTGCTGATCGAGCGCGGCCAGATAAATCTCCTGATGCGGCATATCGGGCGGCCAGCTCTCCACCCAGCCGGTCCCTTCGGTGTTCTCATAAATGCCGTCGCCGTCGGAATCGTGCGCACGTGTGAACCCATAGGCGCGCCGCACCGCATCCCAGTGACTACGGAGAAACGCCACATCGCCGCTGGCTGCAACATAATCATCCATGGCCATCACGAACAGCGGCGTTGAATCGGCGGACGCGTAGAAATATGGCGTGGATTTCCAATCCACCAGATCGGCACTCTGCGCAAATTCATGCATCATTTTTCCGTCGGCCCGCTGCCGCCGAATCAGAAATTCAAGCGCTGTCCTGGTTAACTCGAAATCGCCGTAGCTATTGATGGCATACGAGGTCCACAACGAATCGCGTCCAAAAAACCAGCCATATCCGGGTCGCGCCGAATCAGCCGATTCGTAGTAGCCGGCCACCAACCCGGTTTCGTTGTGGAACCTCACCTTTCCCTGATCGATCGCAATCTCCGCCCAGCGCAAGGCGCGATCGAACTCCGGATCAGGCGTTTCACTGCTCAGGCGAGTGTCGAAAAAGTGCGCGTAGTGGTCCTTAGTTTTTCTGTATAGCTCCGGAATGCTGTTGTTGATCGCAGTGAGTCGCGCCAACGTGGATTTCTGATCGCTAAGCGCGAATATCAGCGGAAAGAAAAGTCCCGAATCGGTTTTCGGATCGAAGGCGAGCTTGAATTCTGTTGGATATGTTCGAGGGCGTTCCTGATACGGCGCGAGAATGCCCGGTTCTGTGCGCGGCATTGCGATAACCCCTGAGAAATCGGGATTGTCGGTGTGGAGCACGTAGTATCCGCCTTTCGCCACCCACTCGGCGCCGGGCGTTCCGAAGTTGGGCGCCGGCCACGCCCGCAGCATCTCGGGTTTGAATCGAAACGTCAGGTGCAAAGGCCGGACGGAGTCGATCTCAAACAGCACCACGGCCCCCGCGTCGCCTGAAGCGAACATGTGTTGCTTTACTGTGAAAGCCGCATGCGAATAAGTGAGGGTGGTCATTGCGGGCGCGACCTCAATCACTGCCGCGTGGGAGGTGACGTCGATCGGTACCGGATAGTCCGCCAATTCCGCCGTAATGCTGAAGCCGCTCAGAATCTTGACCGGATAAATCCAAGCTTCGAATGCCCCACTCTGTTCGCCGAAAATTGCCCCGCGTTCTCCGGCTACTGTGAATGGTTTGTAGGGTTCCACGGCGCGCGTGATGGTAAGCGGATCGGCGCCAAGCGCGAATCGCGGGATTGGCCGCAAGGCCGGAGGCTGCTGCGCCCGAGCGGACAGGGCGGTGATCAGGAGTAGAGCCAGTCTCAACAAGATTGAGTATGGCGCAAAGGGACAGGCCGTTGCTACTCAGCCGTTGGTTATGACGCCTTCGCGAAGGTCTTGGGTTGGAATTTGTAGAAGTACGCGCCGGCGACGTACGCGCCCTTGACCGATTCGTTCAAAATCAGGCGGTCCAACGGTATTTGCCCATCGCCGCTGAACGCGGTTATCATCCTGGAGCTCGGTGAAAACACCGCGACTCTGTCAAACAAGTCGTGAGGAAGATCCGCTGTCGACTCAATAACGTCCAAAACGCGAGAATACACGAAGCGCGTGCCTTGCTCGTGAACAAGTGGTGTGATTACGAGGAGCCTCCAAATGTCGTCTTCCATCAACCAGAAGGCAGCCTCAATCTGCAAACTACCGTCCAGCGCGTCCACTAGCCGCCTCCCAGAGGAAACGTCTGGGCCTACCAATGCCGTTTGATCCATGGAAGCACCCCTTCCTGATTATCACTTATTGCGTTGATTAAGTTCTTGGCTTCCCGCTCCCCAGTCGAGAGGTCGTAGCGAGACTCCTCAGACCACTTTAATACTTCTGCCCAACTCAGCTTGAAATCACGAGAGGATTCCGCCCTGTTGATTCTTGCCTGTTTCAGTCCGGCTAGTTCTACCAGAAGGTCCAAATTGTGCGTGAACACCTTGGGAGAGTCTTTATGCGGGAAGTCGTTCGCTCTGGTCAGTTTCGCGATGCAAGCCTTCAGCGCACATTCCACCGAGTAACCGGCGAGGTAATAGGCGCCCGGCCATCGCTTCCGTTCGAGCAAAACCTGCACGTCACCAAGGTGCTGCTCAGAGAGCTGCTGAAGCAACTCGCGATTGAGACGAATCATCGCTTTCTCAGTTTACCGTGTGCCGGTGGCGACGGAACTACGTTGCTCAAACCATCACCCAAAGCCCGCGTGGCAAATTCCGTGAATCCGAGTATCGCGTCCGCGGATTCGAGCGGCAACCGCTTCGCGATAGCCAATTTGGCAATGCCGTGCACCAGCGACCACGCTACTAGCGCCAGCGGCTGCGGGTCTCCGGACGGCATGTGCCCTGCCTTCTGGGCCGCCACGATGTTATCCAGCAATACTTGAAAGGCTCGCCGGCCCGACGCCGCATACTCCGGATAGGCACCCAGATCTTGCGAATAATCGAACATGGCTGAAAAGTGTTCCGGCCATTCGAGCGCGAAATGCACGTACCCGAGTCCGCTCAGCTCCAACGCTTCGAGTGCATTGCCGGCGCCGGCCGCGGCCGTGATCATTGACTCAGCCAATTGCTCAAAACCCTCGCCCGCCACCGCGGCCAGCAGCTCGTCCTTATCACGGAAATGCCGGTAAGGCGCGTTGTGCGATACCTTGGCCTGTCGCGCCACTTCCCGCAACGTGAACGCGCGAGGCCCCATCTTAGCCAGCACTTTCACCGCCGCCTGGATCAGCGCCTGCTTCAGATTGCCGTGATGATAGGGACGCGCACGCTTCATCTCTTCCAGAATATCGCAAGTATGTTGACAGGCGCAACATCGGCGTTATATAATGTGGCTGATGTCAACATTAGAGGTGGCCCATGCCGAATAAACCCACAGGCGTGTCGTACAAACAGGTTTCGATCCAGGAGCGCTGGGATGCAATTGTAATCGGCTCCGGCATCGGCGGATTGACCACCGCCGCACTGCTGGCCAAACACGCTGGGAAGCAGGTCCTGGTTCTGGAGCGGCACTACACCGCCGGCGGCTTCACGCACGCGTTCCATCGGCCCGGCTACGAATGGGATGTCGGTGTCCACTACATCGGCCAGGTGCAGGATCCGGCCTCACCGGTTCGTGCGGCTTTCGATCATCTCACCGAAGGCCGTCTGGCTTGGAATCCTATGCCCGATGTTTATGATCAGATCCGGATCGCGGACCGCGTGTATGAGTTCCCCACCGGAATGGATCGCTTTCGCGACAGCCTGCTCGGATCGTTCCCCGCCGAAGGCGCGGCCATCGATCGTTATCTCGCCGCAGTCTTGTCATGCGTGAAGGCGAGCAACTCGTATTTTGCCGAAAAGGCGATTCCGCGAATAGCGGCCCGGCTGGCGGGTGCCTGGATGCGCGCTCCATTTCTACGCTGGGCCAACTCCACCACGGCGGAAGTGCTGGCCGGCATCACCACGAACCGCGAACTGATTGGCGTGCTGACGGCGCAGTGGGGCGACTACGGCCTTCCTCCCACGCAAAGCAGCTTCGCGGTGCACGCCACTATCGCCGCGCATTATTTCGACGGCGCCAGCTATCCGGTAGGCGGCGCATCGCAAATTGCCGCGTCCATCGCTCCCGTAATTGAGCGGGCCGGCGGCAGGATCGTCGTCAGTGCCGAAGTGGACAAAATTGTTCTGGATCGTTCCGGGCGCGCGAGCGGGGTGCGAATGGCGGATGGGCGCGAATTCCGCGCTCCTGTAATCGTGAGCGATGCCGGGGCGTTGAACACCTTTGGCAAGTTGCTCGCGCCGGACACGCCGGGATGCGCTGCGATCGCCTCCGAAATTCGCGCCATCGGCCATTCCATGTCCTATTTCAGCCTGTATGCCGGACTCGACCAGAGCGCCGCGGAGCTGGGTTTCACGGGCACGAATATTTGGGCCTACCCATCGTTCGATCATGACGCGAACGTGGCGCGCTACATCGCCGATCCGGCAGCGCCATTTCCGGTGCTCTTCATTTCTTTCCCATCGGCCAAGGACCCCGATTTCGAGGCCAGGCATCCGGGACACGCCACCATCGAAGCGATTACGCTGGCTCCTTACCGGTGGTTCTCCGAATGGGAGAGCACACGTTGGAAGCATCGTGGCTCTCGGTACGACGAACTCAAGCAGTCCTTCACCGAGCGGCTCCTCGCACGATTAGAAAAGCATGTGCCGGCCACGCGTGGTCACGTCGATCACGCCGAAATCTCCACTCCCTTGACCACCCGTCATTTCGCCAACTATCAGGCTGGGGAAGCTTATGGGCTGAACACCACGCCGGCGCGTTTTCGTTTGCGCTCCCTGTGCGCGCAGACGCCAGTTCGGAACCTGTTCCTTACCGGGCAAGATGTCACGATGTTGGGCGTGACGGGCGCGCTTTTTGGAGGAGCCGTAGCGGCATCAGCGATCCTGCACCGCAATCTTGTGGGCGCCGTGACGCGCCCTGCCGCTGCTCAGGCTGCGTGATGTGGGGCAGGTTGCCAATCTGCTGCCGATTGGCAATCGGCGCAAACGGGCGGGTTAACAACCCGCCGCAGGATACCATCCTGCCCCACAAACCCGGCGGTAGAATCTAGTTGTGCGCCCTACTCGCCTCCTGAACCTTGCGCTGATCCTCTGCGCCATCTGTTCGCATTTCGCCGTTGCAGCGGAATCTGGCGCCGAATGGTGGCAGAAAGCAGTTGTCTACGAAGTCTATCCCCGCAGTTTCGCTGACAGCAATGGCGACGGAATCGGCGATCTCAACGGCATCACCAGTCATCTCGACTATCTGAAAGACCTAGGCGTCGACGCCATCTGGATCACGCCGTTCTATCCCTCGCCGCAAGTGGATTTTGGATACGACATCTCCAATTACCACGCCATCGATCCGCAGTACGGAACGCTAGCGGATTTTGATCGTCTGCTCGAAGAGGCTAAGAAGCGCGGTATCCGGATTGTCCTGGATATGGTTTTGAACCACACCTCCGATCAGCATCCCTGGTTCCTGGAATCCAAATCTTCGAGAAGCAATCCCAAAGCGGATTGGTACATGTGGCACGACGGGAAGGATCACCAGCCGCCTAATAACTGGCAATCCATCTTCGGTCACTCGGCGTGGCAATTGGTACCGGAGCGCGGGCAATTCTACTATCACGCGTTCTATAAAGAACAGCCCGACCTGGACTGGCGAAACCGCGAGGTTCGAAACGCGATGTACGATGAGCTTCGCTTCTGGATGAAGAAGGGCGTGGCCGGGTTCCGCCTGGATGCGGTGACGTCGCTGTTCGAAGACCCGCAGTTTCGTGATGAACCCATCGCGAGGCCCGGAAAGAACGCCTTCGGCGAACCGATTCTCAACCGCCAGTACACTGACAATCTCCCGGAATGCCACGACGTGTTCCGTGAGCTGCGCCAAGTCACAAATGAATTTCCCGGCGGCGTGCTGATCGGGGAGACGTATCTTCCCAACGTGGCCGAGCTGGAAAAGATGTACGGCGCACACGACGACGAGCTGCATCTGCCCATGGACACGCAGTTCGGATTCACTAAACTTTCGGCCGACGCCTTCCGCCAAAAACTGCGCGAGGCCGAAACAGGGCTGAACGGCCACATGCCGCTCTTCTTCTTTGACAACCACGACAATCCACGCTCGTCAAGCCGTTATGGCGACGGAACGCATAATCCCGCCATCGCGAAGCTACTCGCCACGCTGTTGCTGACGCCGCGCTGCGCCGCTTTGCTCTACTACGGCCAGGAGATCGGCATGGAGAATAACGACCCGAAGCGAAAAGAGGATGTGCAGGATCCCGTAGGGAGGATAGGCTGGCCGAAGGACAAGGGCCGTGACGGCGAACGAACACCCATGCAATGGGATTCGAGCGCGAACGCCGGCTTCAGCACCGCCAAGACCACCTGGCTGCCTGCCGCCCCAAATTACAAGGAACGCAACGTCGCAGCCGAGACCACGGATCCCGATTCGCTGCTGAACTACTACAAGGCTTTGCTTCGGCTGAGAAAAACCAATGCGGCCCTGCGCGATGGCGATTTCGCGCTGGTCAATGAGTCCGACAAGAACGTTCTTGCATTCGTCCGGACCGCTGGTGGAAAGTCCGTGCTGGTGGCCCTCAATCTCACTTCAAAGCCGCAAACAGTGAGCTTCGATTTGCCCGCAGGCCATCAAGCAATCACCGTGCTCAGCAGCTTTTCCAAAGCCGGCCAGTCCAACAACCTGAAGGACCTCGCGCTACCACCCTTCGGCGCATTCGTTGGACAAGTCTCCGACTTGTCACGCTAGTGGGCTGTCCGCTCTGAATCTTTACTACAGCCGAGCATCGCCAGGAGTGGCGACGCGGCACGCAAAAGTGCGTGTGCTACGTGTTGGCCGCGTTCGAAACTACTGCGACTGCGCCGAATCCCGCGCCTTCAAAAACGAATCGACGTTGCTCTTATCAATCAAAGTCGCGCCCGTATCCACAAAAATCGGGATGGGAGAGAAGGAGTCCTGCGCCCAGTTCGCGTCCAGCGGTGTGATCTTGTTGTGGAACAGATCGTCCACCATCTTCAGCCCGTAGTAAGCCATCGTGTACGACTTCTGGCCGATGGTCGCCGAGATCCGGCCTTTCTGAATCCACTCCAGCGTCCGCGGGTCGGTGTCCATGGCAACCACCACCTTGTCGGTCTTGTTGCGCTCCAATACATCCGCCACTTCGGGGCACGCAACCGCTTCCAGGCACGCGAATGCATCCACCTTGGCCGCGCCGTTTTTCAGGATGTCCATGGTCTTGTCAAAGGCGATGCGCGGATCGCCCTTGATGTCCACCACTTCGGTGATCTTGATCTGTGGATGGTTGGCCAGGGCGTCCTGGTAGCCGCGTAGGCGTTCTTTCAAGTTGGCTTGCTGCGGCATGCTGAACACCACCACGTTGCCCTTGCCCTTGAGCTGCTTCGCCAACAGCTCGCCGCCCATCTGGCCGGCTTTGAAGTTGTCAGTCCCAATGAACAGCAACCGTTTGCTGGAAGGCGCATCCGAATCGATGGTGATCACCGGGATGCCTTGTGCGATGGCTTGGTCAATGTCGGCCTTCAGCAGGTCGGGATCGGCGGCCGAAATCAAGATACCCGTCGGCTTGGCGGCAACGGCCTTGCGAAAAGCTTCCTGTTCGGCTTTCGGGTCGAAGTTGTCCGGCCCTGCGAATTCGGTCCTCACATGCATCTGGATGGCGCCCTTCGCCAGACCCGCGGAGGCGGCCTTCCAGTATGGTAGTTGGATGTTGGTAGAGATGAGGTAGAACTTCTCGTCCGCGCTGTGTAGTGATCCTCCGCACCCAAGTATCGGGATCATGATCGCGCAGGGAGCAAGAATTTTTAGCAGTTCGGTGGATCGAGGCACGCAGCCCTCCTATTTTTGATGACGATAGGGATTGTATCCCGACTGGATGTTCCACGCAACCGGAGGGGAGGGCTGGAGAGGATTGCCCGCCAGATCTGCCACTTGGTTCCTAACGCAACTCCGGCTCCAATATCCATTCCAGGTTTGGTGACCGAATAGGACTGCAAGACTTCCGTTGTGGGCAAGGAAAAGCGCTGCACTTCCTGTTGCGCGTGCAACGAACTGACCGGCAACAGAGTCAGGACCCGTGAAAAAATCGGCGAAGGCACCGACTCCCTTACGGTCGCGGTTCGGTAACACTCTCTAAAAAAGCAGCCTCGTCGGCATGCAGGAACCAGCGATTCAAAACCACCTCCCGCGCGAACCAGCTAACACTGAGCAGGCGCTGACCCAACAAATTGATCAATCGCGGCGGAAGATGCTGGCCGAGTCTGGTGGCCCAATCTGCTCCTGATCCACCGAACCGTTCGGCGATCAACGCGCCATAGGATTCCAACCGGTCCCGGCTGTATTTCCCCTCCGCGGCGATAATCGTCTTCGCCGCCAGGAGTCCGGATTCAATCGCAGGCCGGATTCCTTCGCCGCTTTGAGAATACGCGAGGCCCGCCGAATCCCCCGCCAACAGCAGGCCGTCGCTCACAACCTTGCGTGTTGACGCCCCAAAGAGAAGATAAGCGTGTCCCAGCATTGCGCGGGGAATATCAAAGGACAATCTTCCAGCCGACCTGAGAAAGTTCAGAAAACCTGCGACGTGCGATGAAAGCCCATGCTGATCCATTCTTCCGAGACCTACATTCAGGAAGTTCTGCTTGCGAAAGCACCAGCCGTATCCTTTGAGATCTGCGCAGAAGTAAAGCTCCGGAGTCTCGCGCGCTATCGAACATCCGGCCTGCTGCTGATCGTCCATCTCAAACTCAGCTTCCTGCGCCACCACCGCTGTCTCACTCTTTGACTTCGCGCCGGTGAGACGTGCAACCGGGCAGAAATGTCCGCCGGCGCCCACCACCAGTTGCGCTCGGATGCTTCCGTTCGCGATCCACTCGGCACCGGATCGTTCCAGACTGGTTAAAGCAACGCCTTCGATGAGCCGGGCGCCGGAACGTCGCAACAGGTAATCGTCAAACTCGCGCCGGCGAATTCCGTAGCTGACGGGAACGCCATAGCTGGTATCGACGGCGCGTCCCGAGATGCACCCGGTCCTGAATCCTGTAATCGGCTGCAACACCCGTGGGGCAGGGCCATGCCCTGCCACGTATTCTCCCAGGTCAATTTCCAACTCATCCAGCACTGCCGGCGTGATCCATCCACCGCAGACTTTATCGCGCGGAAAGACCTGCTTATCCAGAATCGCAACATCCAGGCCCGCATTCCGCACCCGCCAGGCGCAGGACGAGCCCGCGGGGCCGCCTCCGACGATCAGGACATCGCATGCATCCATCGCTTCTTCTCGTCTATCTTCTCGATCTCGATCTCGGGCTCTGCATAAAGAGACGCACGCGTCCACCAGAGAGGCTCCGAGCGGGAGCCTGCGAATACCACCTGAAACAGTTGCAGCGACCCGGTACGGAACGCCGCCATCGATCCGGCCAGATACAGCCTCCACGCCCGCACGAACCGCGCGTCATACATCGCCGCGACTTGTTGCTGGGAGTGCTCGAACCGGTCCAGCCAATGTTCCAGAGTCTTGGCGTAGTGCAGGCGCAGATTCTCAATATCCAGCACCGCATAATTCCGAGGCTCGAATATTTCAAGCGCCCGCCGCAACGCCGGAGCATTAGCGCCCGGGAAGATCCGTTTTCTAATCCAGCGGCTGAAACTGGCCTCCTGGCTGCGCCCGATGAAATGCAGCAGCCCACGTCCGGTATCGCCGATAGAGCGATGAATAATCTCTCCGAACTCCGCGTATCGATCCGCCCGTACATGTTCCAGCATTCCCACCGACATGAAAACATCGAATTTTCCCGAAATGTTCCGGTAATCGTCTTCGATGAACTCCACTTGTCCGTTCAGTCCCTCCTGGCGGGCTCGCTCGCGTGCAAATAGAATCTGCTCGTGGGAGATGTTGTAGGCTTTCACTGACACTCCATACTCCCGCGCCATGTGGAGCGATAAAGCGCCCCACCCGCAACCTGCTTCCACGACCGTCTCTCCCGGCTGCAGCCGAAGCTTGCGGCAGACGTGGTCCATCTTCGCCGTCTGTGCCTCTTCGAGCGTGGCGGAGGGCGTTGGAAAGTACGCGCACGTGTACAGCATTTGAGCATCCAGCCACAGCTTGTAGAAGTCGTTCCCAAGATCGTAGTGACGATGAATGTTGCGGCGGGAGCCACTTAGAGTATTGGCCTGCCAGAGGTCCATACTTTTCGAAGTCAGACGCGCATACCAGCTTCGTGCGGCTGGCGCATTCGGCCAGGATTCGTAAACTGCCTCCAGAAACTTCTCCAGATCGCCTTCCACTTGAATCCGGCCATCGGCATAGGCATCGCCGAAGCCCACCTCGGGGTCGATACACAACTCCGCTAGCGTGCGTCGGTCGCGGATGATCACAGTGGCAACGGGGGCCACATTTGGAACCGCAACGCTTCCACCATTTTCGAGAACGATGCGAATCGGCGCTCGGCCAATGGCCTTGAGGATCTTTTCCTCCAACCAGGCGTCTATCAGGCGAGAAAATATCAGCATGATCCTCGTCCTCGCGATCCCGGAGTTCGACACTCCCTAACTACTATTGTGACTCCAATCCAGCCCGATGGATGATTATTTTTGTTGCCAACCAAGGGATTTTACTAGACGTACTTCACGCTACGGCGTTTGGTCGCGCGTTGTGTCCTTCATTGGTAAGTGGAGGCTACGGAATAAGAATGTCTATGACTAAGTCCCCTCGTTATTGCGGACCAACGGGCAAGGTCACCGGGTTAGCAGGCACTCCGTTAATGGTAAGGGCCACGGGATCGGCGCCATTGGTGCGGGCCAACCCGGGAACGACGACATTGATCTGATTCAGTCCCACAAATCCAGGCGCGACGCCGGCGAACTGTATCTCCGCGGAAAGTCCATCGATCGTCATGGTTGCGGTCGAGGTGATCTGGTTGCCGTTGGAAGGCGCTCCGGTCCCGAGCGGCGGATCCACCGGACCAAAACCGGTTCCAACAGGACGGTGACGATGGTGACGGCGAATACGAGGGAGGGGGATCAAGGGGAAGCTGAGGCGCATGGTGTGATCCTCCTTTCTGCCTGGCTGGCCGAGGAATCCCCGGCACGTTTCGAGGAACTTGTGCCAACGGAGTGCGGCGCGAGGCGAGTCCCGACATCGTTATTGGGACGCGCTGCGCCCTTCGCGCTTTGTTGACGCATCTTCGTAAGTTTTGTGTGTGGAGGAGCGTCCTTTGTAAGTGAATGGAGCGCAGGGTAGTTGGAGGCACGCTGGAAGCTTTTTGACGCATCGAAAATTCATGATGCGCCATTCGAAATGGGAGTGTCTCTGGTGTGTTTATGCTTCGAGGGCGGCGACGAATCCCGAGGGCGCCGCGATGAAGTTGCATTCCGGTTCGAGCTTACGCGGAAGTTGGCCGACTGGACAGCGGCGGGCGGCGAAGTTGTTGGAGGGGAATGGAAAAAAGAGTGGCGGAATTTGTCATTGTTTAGATTTCCTCTCTGGTGACGGCGTTGGCAGCGCATGAACCGCCCGGCGCCAAGGAATGTATGGACTCCGGCGGCAAGCCGGTGGCGTCCCCGTGCTAATCATCTCGCTTTACCGGCGGGTTTTTGAACACGCCACGCCAGGGACGTCCCGCCTGCGGCGAGAAAGCCGCCAGCCGCCAATTAGTTCGGGCATTCGTTGGAGCTTGGCCCGGAGAGGGCGGGCCTCGGTGGCTACCGCCAGTGCTCCCCGCTCCATGGGTGAGGGTGGGATTCGAACACGCGCGCGGTGTAGAGAGGATTGGAGTTGTTGATTTTTCAACACGTTGCAGCCGTTGAAAACGGTGGTCCAGCCGATCGGAAGTACAATTTTGGTACAACGCTCTCGGATATTACGGTGAGCATGTAAGATTCGAAGTGACCCGTGGCGATTGAAACACGCGGTCTTGTGGATTGTGCCGGGAGTTCGGAGGTAGGCCTGCGTTGTAGGGGGTAAGGGTTAGTTTATTTTACTGCGACTTCAAAGTTTAGAAGCGGCTCGACAATCTTTTCCGCTTCCTCGGCGCTCCGCAACCAGCAAAAGTTTGATGCGAGCTGTGCCAGAAGCTCGGGTAAGCACCTCATCCTTGGTGCCCACCTCCGCATCGAGACGACGTTCGATCGTCCGCGCAAGGCGGGAACTGCTAGAAGTCAAATCCAACACCTCATCGCCGTCGAGTTCAAATCCAAGTTGCCTGAGTTCGTCCTCTGCAGCCTGCACTTTGGTTCGCAACGAAACGATGCTGTCTTTGACCTTTATGATCCCGTCTCCAGCGACTTCCGAATGATCGCCTCTTTCCGCGAGGTACGAGGCCGACCAACGGGAGGATTCGTTGGTTTCGCCAAGGATGAATCGGCGACAAGATCACTACCGCCCGAACCGGGATGGAAGGCGATGCAGTCGTCACATCGATCACTCATTTAGGGGAAATTACAAATCGAATTGTCAACGAGGGGATTACGGGTCTACAGCGTTTCAGGCATTGTCCGGCGTAGTGCTAAAATAGTATCTCATTTTTGTCGGTCCCTAAAAAAAGGAACGCCATGGGCAGTCAATCGTGTTACATATTACTGATCTGTGCTCTGTTTTTGTCAGGGCTACCAGCCGTTCAAGTGCCGACACGCCTCGGCCCCTACGGCATTGCTGCACCCGCCACGTCGCTCCCGTCGCACCGAAGCGCTGCACCGGCATCCCCAGCAGTGCTAGCCAGCGTTGCGATCGGCGCTCCTGCACCGCAGGCCACGCTGAGCGTGCAGCCGCCCGTGTTGAACTTCACCCTCCCGCAAGGCGGCGGATCCGCGAGCCAGCCGCTGACGCTTACTGCGTCGGGCGGCGCACTCAACTTCATGGCGACGGCCGCCACCGACGATGGGGGCAACTGGCTGAGCGTCTCACCGTCCAGTGGGACGATCAATCCAACCTCCGCTCAGATTTTCTCAATCCAACGGATTACCTACGGCTCCCCTTTAATAGATTCTCTTCCCGTAAACCAGTTTCCTCGTGGCAATTTGTCGGGTGATTATTACACTGCCGTGATCCAAGGCACTGGTCTATCGGAGGTGACCGGGTTCTCGGCGTCAAACCCGAATGTCAGCGGTACCGTGACGTCGGCGACGGACAGCACAGTAACCGTTCAGATTTCAAGCACCTCTGTTCCTTTGAATTACACGCAAAACGCGCCGATCTCCTCTGTCTCCTTCGTGCTCCAGGCCCCATGGGGGTCCGTAGATTCAGGATCGGTGACTTTTGACATTGTTATTGGTCCCCCGCCGCAGCTAACAAGTTTCGCGGTTACAAACGGCGTCACGTCCATACCGATCGGAGTTCTAACGACGATCTCTCTTTCTGCTACCATAGTCTCCTCCGGAAACGTACTTTTTTTTGATTACATACCGTGCTCTACTTGCACGACCAGTTTAGAACCTGTAACAGGGACGCCATTCGACTCGGTCGTCCCCTTCAGCGAAACCGTAACTATTCCAGCTGACTCTGCTGCGGCAGCCCTCACCATCCAGGTCGGAGTAGTGGACGGCGCAGGCCAAGGGGGCGTGATAGCGACGATCACGATCCCCATCGGCCAAGCCGCGGGCGCCAGGGCGCTAGCCTCCTACCCGATTCAGGTTTCTTCCTTTGCTCAGAACGACGGCGCCGCGCCTGTGGCCAGGGATATTAGCGCTCGGATTTCGCCGGCGACCACGCCCTCTTCTGCCGTCTCAACGGCAGCGACAACCAGACTTTCAGTCACTGTGGACGCGACTGGCCTCAGTCCCGGCATTTATTCCGGAACGATTACCATCAACAACACTAGCATCAGGGTCGTGGTGTTCATCGTGGGCTCGCAGCCGGAGTTGGCGTTGACTCAGACTGGCCTTACATTCGTGGCCGTCGCCGGGGGAACTGGCAGCGTCCCACAAAGTTTTGGCGTCAACGCTGTCGGCCGGCAAGTCATCTCTTGGACAGCCCAAGCATCCACACTTTCCGGGGGCAGCTGGCTCTCGGTGTCGCCGTTGAGCGGCACGAGCGATCCGGCCGCGCCCGCTCCATTGGTTGAGGTTGACGTAAATCCCGCAGGGCTGGCGGCGGGGGCCTATTACGGCTTGGTCACGGTCTCGTCGCCGGAGGCGGGTAATGTGCCGCTGTTCGCGACCGTAGTGCTAGATGTCTTGGCCGCAGGAAGCACGCCTGCTCCCGTATTGCAGCCTACGGGGTTGGTATTTACCGCGGTCGCCGGCGGGGCCGCCCCTGACATGCAAAGCGTGACGGTCTTCGATCTGACGAGCGGTGCGCCAAGCATTACCTCGACCATGGCCGTTTTAGGTGACTCTCAAACTAACGTCAGCGTGGTTCCTGGCCCTCCGGTACAGATCCAGGTGCGGCCTAATATTACGGTCGGATGCTGCAGCGTCCTCGCAGCAGGGGTTCGCCAGGGGTCACTGTTCGTGCTGTTTTCTGACAACACAATCCAAACAGTCAACCTGGTGTTGGTGGTAGCGCCTGGGAGCGGATCGGCGGCGACTAGTAGCAAGGAGTTGGCAAACCCTTGGCCGGTTGCCGAGGCGACAACGTGCACTCCGACTAAACAGATTCCCGTATTCACCGAGTTAGGTACGAATTCTAGCGGGTCGAACTTCAACGCGCCGGCTAGCTGGCCGGCCCCAATTAAAGTAAAGGTTGTGGACGACTGCGGCAATCTGATGGTGAGCGGCTCGGTGGTAGCGACGTTCTCCGACAGCGACCCACCCCTGCAGTTGACCTCGCTGGGCGACGGGAACTGGGACGCCACGTGGCAGCCGCAATCGTTGGAATCGGCGGTCAGCGTTATCGTGACGGCGAACGTCCCGCCCAGCGGGACGGTGGAGGCGACGGGCGGGGTGCAGGCGAATCCGGGAGTGCTGATGCTCTCAGGAGTAGTCAACGCCGCCAGTTTCGCGCCACAAGCGCCGCTCGCGCCAGGCGGGCTGGTTTCGCTTTTCGGGCTGGGGCTCGGCAACCAGGCGTTCGCGTCCGCGCTGCCCCTGCCGACACAGTTGGGAAACAGCTTGTCGGAGATCCGAGGCGAGGCACTGCCACTGCTCTATTCGAGCACGGGACAGATCAACGCACAGATTCCCTTTGATGTTCCTATCGGCGAGCCTTTCCTAATATTGGCCCTAAATGGCAGTGCCGTGAGCACGCCCGTTGCGCTAACAATCGCTGCGGCTGCACCGGCCGTTTTTAGCAAGGACCAATCTGGAACCGGGCAGGGCGTGATCGTCGATGTTAACAACGATCTAGTCCAGCCCGGCAACCCCGCGAAGGCGGGTGACATCGTCGTGATCTACTGCACCGGACTGGGTGCCGTGAATCCGCCGGTGGCAGCCGGTTCTGCGGCGCTTGCTTCGCCACTCTCAAAGACTATGAATCCCGTAACTGTGACGATAGGAGGAAATCCCGCATCCGTGCAGTTCGCGGGACTAACGCCTGGTTACGCAGGGCTATATCAAGTGAACGCTGTGGTGCCGGTGGGCGTCACGCCCGGTGACGCAGTTGCGGTTCAGCTCCAGGTCGCAGGCCAACTCAGCCCAGTCGTTACGATGGCTGTAAAGTAAGATTGTGCGGAGTTGGGTGCGCCCTAGCCTTCCCGACAAGTCAAGCCTGGGATGGCAATGCTCAGATCAATGCGACGACCACAAACAGCTTGCGGACTGCCCGTTGCGGCTCTTGCAGCTTTCGGTGTTGAGCCTGATGGTGCTTGGGTTCGTTATTCAAGAATCGGTAACGCTGAAATTTGTGCCGGAGGTCATCCGGCCTCGCATTCGATCGACCGCTGTGGATAACTCAGCATTGACAATTCCTTCTGAATCCAGTAGCGGCCATTTGACACGCCCACCCCACGACGTATCATAAAGGACGTTTTGGTACGCCAATCCAACCAGAGACAGACCGTGATTCATCTGTTTGGGGGAACTTGGATTTGAAAGGTCCGAAACTCGCGTTCACATTACGTTGAACAACAGCTCGAATCCTTAGTCCATATGAGGCTGCTGATGGCAGTGGAAAAGCGTGAGCCCGTCCATTTGCGGGCGTCACATCCACTTCAACCTTCCAGAAGCCCTTTACCAGCACGACATCTTTCAGAACGCCGGACGTGGGCTTGCCGTTCACATTCGTCAGCTCGAAGCTGTTGCGGTGCAAGTGATTGGATGAGCGTGATCCGTCCGATTATCGGAGGCCAGGCGATGGCGCTTGCCTTTCCGCAGTTTCCGCGGCGCCGCGTTTTCATCGAAGCTGGCGCCGTTGATGGTCCGGCGGTTGAAGCCCCCCCTGGCCGCCGTTGATCTTCCCGAAAACTATAACGATCCCTATGCCGTTCTTGCGGTCATCATCCATTGCTGGTGGCCTGGCAATGCGAGCTGAGTGTTTTCGGTGGCCTCGCGTTCAGATCCCGCCTGCGGGCGAGGTGTGCGCGACAAAAATGTGGAGCCTTTCTAGGCTGTGACCTAGCCGCGACCGGTAGGGAGTTTCCATGGGCCTGCTGGCCCACTAAAAGGTGATGAAGACGCTCAGTGGCGCACGCACTCCTCGGTGCCGCGTTCACACTCGTGTCAACGCTTGGGTTCGGTCGCCAACGGTGTTCGCATGAGTGCGAACACGGCACGCAGGAGTGCGCGCGCCACGTCTTCAAGGGAGCGTCACCACGAGTGCCGCTGGTTCTGCGTTCGTGGTAGCGCTTCCTGCCGGTCGCGGCTCGGTTTTTTCGTGACGTTTATTGCGGACCAACGGGCAAGGTCACCGGGTTAGCAGGCACTCCGTTGATTGTAAGTACCACGGGATCGGCGCCATTGGTGCGGGCCAACCCGGGAACGACGACGTTGATCTGATTCAGTCCCACAAATCCGGGCGCGACGCCGGCGAACTGTATGTCCGCGGGAAGTCCATCGATCGTCATGGTTGCGGTCGAGGTGATCTGGTTTCCCGTGGAAGGCGCTCCGGTCCCGAGCGGCGGATCCACCGGACCAAAACCGGTTCCATAAAAAATGACCACCTCGCCCGGGTTGGCGGGTTGGTCGGCAGTTACCGGCGTCACTCCATCGGAGTGAATGCAGACCGCCGTGCCTCTGCCGTTCTGGTCGACTGTGAATAAACCGGGCCGAACCGACGTGAGATTTACTGTCTGCACCTGGCTGGTTTGATCGCCCACAGTTACCTGAACATCTGCCGACGCTTGTCCATCCAACTCCACCGGAATCTGAATCCCAAGTTGCCCGGACGTGGAGTAAAACATCGGCGCTTGAATGTTGCCCACCGTAACACTGGCGCCTCCCAAGGTCGTTACCAATGTGCCATCCGGTCCGAAGCTCGAAAACAACACTTGTGAACCATCGTTCAAACCTGTCCCGAAGATCGCGGCAATCGATCCGGGCGCTACCGGCGCCGGACTCGTCGCAAAACTGGCGTTGTTCACGATGGCGCCTTCCGAAATCACGGGGCCACCGGGAGCGGGCGGGGAATACTTGTATAGGAACGGATCGGCGACGTTTGTCAAGCTCTCGGGAATCGAATTACGATCTGTGTATCCGCCGATGTAGATTCCGGAAGTATCCGCGGCGACTCCGTAGCCGTAATCATCATCCACCGAGCCGGTCTGTAGTGTCCACAACGCATTACCGTTGGAGTCGTACCTTCTCAAAAACACATCTGCCCCACCGAGACTAGCCGTTCCAAGCACGCCCTTTGTGTAGCCCACGACGTACATACCTGTGTCGTCGGCGAATGCGCCATAGGCTACGTCATTAGCGGCGGTGCCGAACTGCTGAGTCCACTGAAGATTGCCGCTGGCGTCATACTTACGCACATAGGCGTCATAACCAAAGGTCGGCAGCGTTTGAATTCCCAGCAAGCCCGGCGTAGTGCCTGCCACGTAAACGCCACTTGAGCTCGCGCTCACAGCGAACGCATATTCCGGCCCGAACGGGGTACCGAACTGATTCGTCCACAGTGCGTTACCGTTGGGATCATACTTGCGAATGAAAAGGTCCTGACCTGGCCCAGCCGGTTGGCCCGATAGCGGACCTGGCGTAGAGCCTACGACATAGGCGCCGGTCGCGTCGGCGGCCACCCCGTACGTGTGGATGCCGTTAATGCCATTACTGTTCACGAATACACTGGTCCATACTTCCGTACCAGCGGAAGGGTCCAGCTTGCGGACGTACGCACTGGTAGCGCTTACGCTCTTAGTCAGGCCCGCTACGTACACCGCTCCGCCGTTCAGAGCGACACCGGTAGCGGATTCTGCAAGAAGGGCCTTGCTCGTCGTCGTCTGGTGCGTCCATAGGAGGTTGCCACTCGTGTCAAATTTGTACACAACTGCCAGAGCAGCGTTGCCTATCCCGAACCGGCTCGACCCCCCTGTCTGCGCGGCCACGTAAACGCCGGTGGAATCCACGGCAATCTCGTTTACCGCCAATCCCCCCTTGCCAAGCACTGCAAACTCTTGGGTCCACAATTCGTTGCCGGCCGGATCATACTTCCGCACATAGCCGTCGGGCTGACTTCCTGAGGGTGAGATTTTTGTTTGCCCTGGAAGTGCCTTGTAGGTTATTCCTGCGATGTAAACGCCGCTGGAATCCGAGGCAACGCTAAAGGCCGCAGCCGGCGGGGAGGCGAATTGGCGCGCCCATTGAAGCGTTTGGGCGGCGGCCGGGTGATACCAGGCCAGTGCAAGAATTCCGATCAGACGTCGCCAACTGTGTTTGTGCATTTTCCTGCTTTCTATTCAGCATCTGTGGTTCACCAAGCAATGCGTCAGCGGGTGAAGAAAACCGTCACCCTATTTCGAGCATCACTGAGTCGTCGCGCGTACCGAGTAGTTGATATCCGCAAGCGCCACGCCTATATCAATCCCGCTCGCCGAAAGCGAGCCGTAAACATAATTCTGCAGCGCCGCGCCTCCTGTTCCGGCCGGCAGTCCCGACAGAATATAAGACGGCACAGTAAACTGTCCCGCGTCGATCGGCACCAGGCACGTATAACCCCCGAGCAGTTGCAAACCGGTGGATGTCGACGTTCCTGTGACGAAGACGTAGGTCCCCGGATTTCCGCCAGTCCAGGTAACCAGTAGCCCCTTGGTCCGGTCGATCGTGGCGGCCGCGCTCTGATTCGTCCAGGTCAACAGCGGACTGGTGAGGGTAAGGGTGGAGGTGAAGGGACCCACGTCTTTCCCGCCCGCCCCTTGGAACGTGAATGTTCCACCCGACGAAGGAATCGCGTCCGCAGGCAGAATCGCGTAGAAGGCGCCTTGAATGCCCTGCGATTTCAGTGTCACCGCTGGCTCAGATGGTCCTGTGATTGTAATGTCGCCTGTATCCAGGCCCACGATATTCGGAAAAGGAACCGGCGCAGGCTCCTGTGTGAGGATACATCCGCCCGGCGAAACCGGATTGCGGTTGGGATAGAGTCCGCTGTACTGCTCAAAGGCTGCGTTGGCGCTGTTGGTCAGCGTGCGAGTGGCGCCCTTGCCCGGCGAATTGGTCTGAATCAGAGATACCAGTCCCGCTTTGAGAGCCTTTCCATTAGGAGGTGTGATTTGATTGCCAGTGATTCCGGTTGGCGGGTCGACGCACGCGCCGCCACCGTCGTTAATCGAGATGGTGACCACATTGCTCACCACGCCTCCCGTTACGGCCGCTACTGGAATCCAACAGCCGGTTGGTACCGTCTTAGGTATCACCAGATCGATTTGATTTATCCCTGGATATCCGGACGATCCTTGATAAAGGATATTCGCCTGCACGCCGCCGATATAAATCTGCAGCGGCGTGTGAACACTGTGTGGCGTTGCGGTGTAGGTTGTATCGCTGTCGGCGGAATCGGCGCCCAGCCCCGTTCCCCACAGCACAATGGTCTGGCCCGGCGAGCCTGAGTTGGTGTAACTGAGCAGCGCAAATGTGCTGGCGTCTGTGGCCACGCCCACTCCGTTACTGTAAGTGTTGATGCCCATAGCGTTCGGAACAACCTGAATGGGCGCCGGAGCGCTAGTGTTGCCTCGGTAAGTTACCGTGAGTGTCCCCGTTCCCACGGGTGTGGATGTCGGCAGCACCGCGGCGAGCTGGGTCTGGCTGACGTAGTAGAACGCCGGATGTGTTGTTACGCCGTTCACGACCACGGTGAGGTTGGTTCCGCTCAGCGTGAGTGGAAGGCCAGGCGCCTTACTGGCCTGCGGGATCGGTGGGCCGGGATCGGCCAAGCCGCTCCCGAATACGGCGAACACACTGTTGGGTGCGATGCCGGAATTCGGGAAGCCCGGCGGAATATAACTGGAATTGTTGACAACCTGCGTGATCAAGGGCACGCCCGCCGGCGGGGATATTCCGAAAACGGTGAATTGAAGCGTAATTAAGCCGCCGCTGTTCGCCAATACCAGAACTTTCGCCGTGTGGCCGCCGTTTGTCACCACGACAAACGCGTCTCCAGGCACCAGCTTGCCGGGGGGAATGGGAGCCGATTTGGCCGCCGCCGCGAGCTGCGTAAAGTAGGACGGTGACAAGCCGGCGAAATTGGTGAGGCCAAGGAGACCGATATTGAACGCCTTCGCCGTGCCCTGCGGGGCGATGGCGCTTCCATCCCAAAGAATGTCGCCGCCAGAACCGGCGACCGCGCCGGTCTCCAGATTCAGTGCCGTGTTGGTCTGAAGGAACGTGGTTTCACTCAGGTCAGCCAGCGCGACACCGCAGAAGATCATCGACGCGAAAAAAGCACGAGCACCGACTCCCTTACGGTCGCGGTTCGGTAGCTTCATTGCGCCACCGCGATCGTAACGGTGTTGCTCTGCTTCTCCCCAATCGTGATCGCAACCGGGATATCCGTCGCCGAGCGTGTCCCCGCCGGGATTTTCACATTCACTTGATTCAATCCCACAAACCCCGGCGCCGCGCCGGAGAACTGCACGTCAGCGGGATTCCCATCGATCGTTATTGTTGGGACTACAGAAGTTGAATTGTTCTTGGCCGCCTCTCCAGTAGGCAGCGCGGGAGATAGCAACCCCAACCCCGTCCCGAAAAGCACGATCGCTTCATTCGGCTTGGCCGGCTTCTCGGGAGTCACCGGCGTCACGCCGTTCACCGCCAGCGTGACCTCAGCACTCGTCTGGCCAGCCACGGTCACTTTCAAAGTGGCCGAACTGGACGTATCCAGTCCGAAAGGAACCTGGAAACCAAGCTGTCCCGGCGTCGAATAAAACATGGGAGCCGGCACGCCATTGATGCTCACGCTGGCCCCTCCCAGCGTCGTCACCAACTTTCCGTCTTTGTCAAAACTGGAAAACAGGACCGCGGAACCGTCGTTCAATCCAGTCCCAAAAACCGCCGCGATCGATCCGGGCGCTACCGGCGCGGGGCTGGGAGCAAAGCTGGCGTTGTTGACCACGCCGCCGTCAAACACCACCGGGCCAAATCCGATCTTCGCCGCAAAATCCATGTCCGCGGTATTGCCCGAGATGTAAACGCCGCTCGAGTTCGCCGCCACACCAGTGGCTCGGTCGTCCGATTTCGATCCGAACTGGGGCGTCCACAAATCATTCCCGTTGGGATCGTATTTGCGGATGTAGGCGTCATATCCGCCGAAATTGGTCTGCCCGGGAAGAATCCCGTGAGTGCTTCCCACCAGATAAACCCCATTCCCGTCCGACCCCGCACCGTAAGGAATATCGGCTGTCCCAGTCCCGAATTGACGGGCCCACAGCGGATTGCCATTCAGGTCGTACTTTTTCACGAAGGCGTCGTAACCGCCGCTCGATATTTGTCCCGGCAAAGCGCCGCGGCCCATGTTGCCAACCGCGTAAACGCCCGTACCATCTACTGCTGCCGCGCGCATCTGCTGGCCGGGGCCGAACTGGCTGGTCCACTGTTCATTGCCATTGGCGTCGTATTTCCGCACCCAGAAATTGAAGAAGCCGCTCGAGTCCACTTGAGCGTTGGGAGATATCCCGGCTGCGTCGCCCACCACGTAGACACCGGTCGAATTCACCGCCACACCGTAGGCGCCTTCATTTCCAGCCACGGTAAACTCGTGCGTCCACAATTCCGTGCCGCTCGGGTCATACTTCCGGATAAAAGCGGAGCCACAGGGACACGAGCCATTTCCGAATCCCATTTGGCCCGGCAATGCGCCGTCAGTCACTCCGACGACATAGACGCCGCTCGCGTCCGCGGCAACACCGTGTGCGAAGGTAGCTGTGCTGGACGCGCTGGACCCGAACTGGCGAACCCATTGTTGGTTCCCGCTCGTGTCGTATCTAATCACGAAGGCTTGTTCGTTGAGACTCTGCATCTGCCCAGGGAACGTACCGGTGACCTTCCCCACTGCGTAAACGCCGCCTCCACCCGCCGCCACTCCAAATGCGAAGACGGGTTTTCCCGTCCCGAACTGGCGTGTCCATAACTCATTGCCGCTTGTGTCGTACTTGCGGACAAAAGAATCTGGCCCTGATCCGCTGCCGGTTTGCCCCGGAAACGTACCTCCTACGGTGCCCAAGAACCCGGCAACATAGACCCCGGTCGAGTCCACGGCGGCCGATGTACACTGGTCCCCACCCCCACTGGACCGGAACTGGCTTTCCCATGCCAAGTTTTGTGCCACCACCGGCAAGGCGATCGCAACCACGGCCAAGACTCGGACCATTCTCAAAACTTGCATGCACGCTCCTCGGCTGTTAGAATCCGTTCATCGCGCATTGCGTAATTGAGCGCCCAAAACTGTCGTGCCGCTTCGAAATTTGCATAAATTCGGGCCTGACGAATGGGGCGCGATACCGGCGGAACGTGAAGAGCTGGACTACCTGTTCAGCGTCACTTACGACGAACTCCGCCGTCTAGCTTCAACCGTAAGGCGAAGAGACCCGGCGGCCACACTTAGCCCCACCACGCTCGTAAACGAGGCGTGGCTCAAGCTGGCCAGTTCACCTCGTTTCGCTTCAACATCCCAACTGCATTTCAAGCGGATCGCCGCGCGTGCCATGCGCCAGGTCCTGGTGGAAGCAGCCCGCCGGCGTCACTCTCAAAAACGCGGAGGCTGGGGATTCTCAATCGTCACCTTCGACGAAGCCACCGATACCACCGCAGACTGCGGCAAGGAACTGCTGGCGCTGGATACCGCGCTTGAAGAGTTGGCCCGCATGAATCCCCGGCAAGCCATGATGGTGGAAAGCCGCTTCTTCGGCGGCTTGGACGTGGCCGAAACCGCGGCGCTGCTCGATGTATCGGAAGCCACCATTCTTCGCGACTGGCGAGCCGCCAAGGCCTGGCTGGCGCGAGAGCTTCGCCAGGCGCACTGAGACATGGATAGCACGCGCTGGGAGCGGGTTCAGAGCCTCTTTCATCAGGCACTGGATCTTCCCACGTCCGAACAGCATCCGTTTCTGACGGCCGCCTGCCGTGATGACGCCGGTCTCCTCGCTGAAGTGGAAGCGTTGCTCGCTGAGGATGCACAAAGCGGCTCACTCCTGGAGCGCGACGTTGCCAACCTCGCGCACGATCTGCTGGACCGTCCGGATTCGCCGCCGCCCGCGCCCCATGAATTCGGCCCCTACCGCATCCTGCGAGAGCTGGGCCAAGGTGGCATGGGGACGGTATACCTCGCCGAACGCCAGGACCTGGGCAACCTGGTGGCCATCAAAATCCTGCGCGATGCCTGGGTATCCGCCGCCCGCCGCGAGCGCTTCCTCAGTGAACAGCGCATGCTCGCGCAGTTGAATCATCCTTCCATAGCGCGCCTCTATGACGCTGACACCCTTAGTGACGGGACGCCCTGGTTCGTCATGGAGTATGTCGACGGCGTTCCGCTCACCGAGTACTGCCGCGACCGCAATTCTTCGATCCGCGAGCGTCTGGAGCTGCTTCGCACCGTTTGCGAGGCGGTGCAATACGCGCATCAGCACGCTGTCATTCATCGCGATTTGAAACCCTCCAACATCCTGGTGAAGAGCGATGGAACGGTGCGGCTGCTCGACTTCGGCATCGCCAAGCAACTTCAGGATCTGGACGAACAGGCCGATCAGACGCGCACCATTTCGCGGCTCATGACGCCCGCCTATGCTGCGCCCGAGCAGATCCGCATGGAACATACCGGAGTGCAGACCGATGTTTATTCGTTGGGCGTCATTCTGTATGAACTGCTCGCCGGACGCCTTCCCTTCGATCTTTCGAATCGAACTCCAGGCGAAGCGGAGGCGATCGTCATCGCCGGCGACCCGGAAAAACCCTCCCTGTGGGGCGGACCCCCTGG
>PMUN01000222.1 GCA_003166875.1 Bryobacterales bacterium
CTCAGCGCCTCCGTCGGATTCAACCGCGCCGCCCGATTCGCCGGCAGCATTCCGAACACCACGCCCACCACCAGCGATACGCCGAAGGCCACGACAATTGACCAGGGCGAAATGGAGACCCGGACTTGGTCCGTGAGGAATCGCACGCTTAGTGGAATGGAAATGCCGATCAGGATGCCGATCAAACCACCCGCCACGCTAAGAACCACTGCCTCGGTGAGGAATTGCTGCAGCACCGCCTTGCGTGGCGCACCCACCGCCATGCGCAGCCCGATCTCCCGGGTGCGCTCCGTTACCGTCACTAACATGATGTTCATGATGCCTATTCCAGAAATGATCAGTGTGATCGCGGACACTGTCACCAGCACCAATGTAAGGACCAACGCGATTTTCTCGGCCGCGTCCAAAAATCCAGAGAGGTTAAACACATCGTATTTCGCACCCGGCCGGTGGCGGCTTTCGAGAATCTGTTTGATGGCGGCAGTGAGCGGCCGCACGTCAGCCGCGTAGCGTGCCTGCGCATACATCGGGTCAACTCGCTCCACTGGCATAAACAGCTTGATCACTGTAATCGGCATCAGCACGGTTTCGTCCGCAATCTCGGAGATCCCCATGGTCCCGGTCCGTTCCTTGAAGGTTCCGATCACCGTGAATTGCAATCCATACAGCTTGATTACCTGGCCAACCGCAGCGGTGGTGCTTCCGAACAACTTCTGCGCCAGTTTCTCAGTTAGCATGACAACGTGCTGCCGCTGTTCGACGTCGCGCTGGTCCATAAAGTGCCCCGAAAGCAGCCGCATGTTTCGGACTAGCGGATATTGGTCATCCGAGCCGATCACCCGGACGTCCTGTTCTTTGCCATTGATCAACATGCGCCCGAAATTCGTCATGACGCCTGTGGCAGCGATGATCCGCGATCCGAACTGCTGGCGCACGGCCTCGACGTCGGCCAGCTTAATGAAGTCGGCGTCCACTTGCGTAGCTGTGTCCGTGCCGGCCGAAAACTGCGCGGAAATCAAGTTGGAGCCGACGCCGCGAATCTGATCCAGCACGTACTCGCGGCTGGTAATGGAAATGGTGACCACCAAAATCACCGAAGCATTCCCAATCACCAGCCCAAGCGCAGTCAAAAAGCTCCGAACCTTATTAGCATTCAGCGCTTGCAAACTGAATCGAAGCGATTCACCAAAATACATAGAGGATCAGGCGGCAGGCCGCAGGCAGCAGCAGGCAGCACTTCCATTATGACGAAACCAGTCCACAGCCTGCCGCCTGCCGCCTGCCGCCTGCCGCCTGCTTCCTGCCGCCGCCTCACTCAGCGGCACTCGAAGTGCCTACCCGAGCCCGAGGTCTCGGATCATGATCTCCAATCGAGGCATTTACAAGTATTCGTCGCTTTTTCCCGTCACTCTTCGACACACTTTATGCGGCATTCTGCCGCAATTCGTGCTGATAGCGCTGGTGCCCGCGATGTTTGCCGCTTCGCCGCCCGCGTCTGCCTGGAGCGGTTCGCCGCTCGCTAACACCGGCGTGACCGTGGCTCAGGAACCCTCCATCGTCGTAACTTCCCCGTCAGGCGAACTTTTCCTGGCGGGCGGGGCCTGTGCGGCTCCAACCCTTACCTTGGGAAATCCTTCCCAGCAGTGGTCCTGCGTAGCGAAATTCACTGCCGCAGGAAAGCCGGTTTTCTCCACCAAAATCGGCGGAGCAGCCGTCGATGCGATGGTGCTGGATGCATCCGGGAACGTCTACGTCGCAGGCTACGCGGTCTCCGGGTTCGCGACCACCGCCGGCGTCTACCAGCCTAACCCGCGGAGCACGCCTCACCAATTTCTATGCAAGCTGAGCGGTGCTGACGGACATGCTCTGTTCTGTACCTACGTCGATGTGGATGCGGGACAAGGCGGCCTTGCCGTTGACGCCTCCGGCAACGCCTATCTTGTCGGACTGGGCTGCGGTCCGTTGGAGAACTGCGTCGAGCAGGTCAATTCGAACGGTACTGCACTCATGTATCAAACCACCCTGGGCCTCATCTCAGCTGCCCCCACCGGCAACATCGCTGTAGCCGTGGATGCGAACGGCAATCTTTATTGTCTATGTGCGGGACTGATGGAATTCAGTCCTACGGGCAAGGTCATCGCCACGTTGCCGCTGGACGGCGAGCTAACGCTGGCGCTCGGCGTTGATCCCTCGGGAAGGCCAGAAGCGCTGCTTCAAGACCAGGCTGACCGTGGAACGTACCGCATCCGAAAGTACAGCGCGGGCCTGTCATCAACCGTTTTCGATACGGCGTTTCGGGCCGGCGCCGGGTCGGTCCTTGCGTTGGACATCGATTCTTCCGGCGTCGCCGATGTCTTTGGAGGTGCAACGGCCATCAACCTGACCCAGGTCAATCCAACTCAGGCATGCGGTCCCCCCGCATCCAATGTCGGGCTTGCATGGAATGCGTTCCTGGTTCGCGTATCTAGTAGCGGAGATCTCTTGCAGTCCACCTACCTGCCAGCGTTCTTGACCAGCCTCTACGGTCCCCCACAAACTGCGATCACGGCAACTGCTTCGGGAGCTACCGCAGTCTTCTGGGCACAGAATACCAGCGTGTCAACCATGACGCTTGCGCCCGCCAGCGCGACCGTCGCGCTCGATTGTATTGGAAACGCGGCCTCCT
Source organism: Bryobacterales bacterium (assembly GCA_003166875.1). GTDB lineage: Bacteria > Acidobacteriota > Terriglobia > Bryobacterales > Bryobacteraceae > Palsa-89. The sequence continues at coordinate 2,666 of PMUN01000222.1, forward strand.
TCGCCCCCATGCCGCTCGCTCCCAACGAAATTGTCAGCGCCTTTGGAGCCGGCTTGGGTCCAGCAACCCCCATCGCGGCACAGCCGAGCGCTGGACTTTATCCTCTCCAATTGGGCGGAGTCCAGATCACCTTCGACGGAATCGCCGCGCCGCTGTTATACGCAAGCAACGGTCAGGTGAACCTCATCACTCCGAGCGCGCTTAGCGGAAAGTCCACAACCCAAGTCTGCGCCGTCGTGAATGACGCCGTCGCGAACTGTTTTGAAATGCCGGTGCAGCCTGCCGCTCCGGGGATCTTCAGCTCGGGCAAACTCTACGACGGAAGCATTCCCTACGCAGTGGCCCTGAACCAGGACGGCACCATCAACTCGCAGCAAAATCCGGCCGCGAGCGGGTCCATCGTTTCACTATTCGTCACCGGTCTTGGGGCCACAACACCGGCGGTCCCGGATGGCAGCGTGACTCCCGCATCTCCGCCGTCGCAAAATCTCAGCGTTTATATGAACGCCAGCGTCCAGACAGACCCGAACGAAGGCTTCCTGCCGGACGGCGCCGCGCAGGTGCTTTATGCAGGCCCCGCGCCGCTCGAAGTGGAAGGGTTGGGCCAGATCAATCTGATTGTTCCGCCCGCCGCCCCGACACAGATCGTCTCCTTCCAGTTCTGGGTGGGCGACCTTTCTGAGCAGGCATACGGCAGCAACGCCGGGTTGATCTGGACGAAATAGACTCCACCATCCACAGGCCAGCGAAGGGCTGCCGCGCGGCATCAATATGGCCACGGAAAGTCTCTACGCGAGTCATTCCGTCCGCGGCCGTACCGCACATGTCCTAAGCTGGCCAGAATGAGCCGGGTGAAGTCGCGCGATAACAGCGCCGCGCCCCAGCTCGGCCCGCCACAGATCGTTCATATCGTCGAAGCGCTTGTCCAGGGCATTTACTATGCTGGCCAGCCAGCCCTGCCTCCTGCTTCCTGCCTCCTGCCTCCTGCAGCCTGCCGCCTGCCGCCTGCAGCCCGCCCCCTGCAGCCTGCCGCCGCCTGCCGCCGCCCGGTTTGCGATAGAGTATAGCCTATGCGGCAAATCCTCCTTTCCTCTCTGTTCGCGGTCACGGCGGTAGCATCGGCGCTCGCGCAACCGAAAATCGGATCCATCGTAAACACGGCCAACTATTTGACGCCGCCCCTGGACTCGAAGAGCAACCCCATCGGCAATGATGTCATCGCCCAGGGGTCCATTTTCATCGTCTTCGGCACCGGTATGGGTCCCACGACGCCAACCTACCCGTCCGGCCTCCCGCTTCCCACTAGCCTTCCAGCTACCAATGGAACCTCCATCTCCATTTCGGCCGGGGGGCAGAAAATCGCTGCGTACATGTTCTATACGTCAGCCCTCCAGGTGCAAGCGATTCTTCCCTCCAACACGCCCGTCGGAGATGCGAGCGTCACCCTCACCTACAACGGCCAAACTAGCGCCCCGTTCACCATCTCAGTGGTCGAGTCGCGGGTGGGAATTTTTACAACGAACTCACAAGGCTATGGCGCTGTCGCCGCGCAGCATGGCACGGATTCAACCCCAGTGTTATTGACCAAAGCCGCGCATCCCGGTGAGACGGTCGTAATCTATGGCACCGGCCTCGGCCCGATCACTGGACCTGATAACGTTGCTCCCGGCAGCGTGCAGGTTGGTTCCAACGTCGTTGTGACTATTGCTGGGCAGATCGTGAAGCCAATCTACGCAGGCCGGGCACCCAGCTACGCCGGCGAGGACCAAATCGATTTTGCGATTCCCGCCAATGTCGTCACGGGCTGCTACGTTCCGGTTTCCGTGACCGCGAGCGGGCAGGTGAGCCAGGACTTCGTTTTGCCCATCGCCGCCAGCGGGACCGATGTCTGCACTCACATCTTTGGTCTAAACGAGAGTGCGCTCGCCACGCTCGATAGCGGTGGTACCGTCAACGTGGGCCTTTTCCAGATACTAGTGGCGTACGTGGCTGCCTTGGGTGGGCCTGTGCAAGGAGCCGGAGGACTCTTCGATAACGCCAATGCAAGCGCTGTGTATAACTTGTATAACCTGATTCCGGTGGCCTATGGCGCAGTTTCCTATCCTGCGCCCCTGAACTCCTGCGTGGTCATCGACCAAGTCAACACTTCCGGTGGATTCAATCTTCCCCCATTCAACAAGATCGGCGGCACCGAACTGGTGGCCGATGCGGAAACGCTTTTCATCAATGGACCAAGCGGCGCGAATGCCAACATCCTGCGGCAGACCACGGGTGGATACGTGAGTGCATTTATTCCTCCGATCCTGGGACCCGGGTCATGGACAATTTCTGGGATGGGGGGTGTGGATGTGGGCGCCTTCAAGGCGACCATCACTCTCCCGGACAACCTGAGTTGGACCAATGCTGGGAACTTCCAGAGCGTTCCCCAGGCGGACCTCACCATTGCCTGGTCAGGTGGAAACTCGTCTGCGAATCCAGTGGTCACTGTATTCGGAAACTCAACCATCGTGAACCCTGCAGATCCCTCCATGTCGCGCGCCAAGAGNNGCCAGCGGCGAAACCTCCTTTGGTAGTCTCGGAATCGCCAGCGGTGGGTTCGCAAGCTTCACGGCGCCGCTCAAAAAGGGTACGCTGGATGCCGGAGTCATCGATTACGGAGAAGCTTACGTGCTCAGCGTCGCATATTGATGCGCCATTTGAATATGGAGCTTTTCGAGCACGCATTCCGAGCCGCGACCGGCAGGAAGCGCTACCAACACCGTTCGGGATTCGCTCCCGGTCGCGCCGCACACCACATCGTAGTATGCTGAAGTTGAAAAGATTGACTGTTGGGGAGGATATCGCGATGCTTGCCAAGTCACGAGGGTACATTTCATGCGCGTTTTGTTTCCTACTTTTTACGGGCGCCGCTTGGGCACAGATCTCAGCCATTGAAGGCGAGGTGAAGAACACGGACGGAAGTCCCGCCGCCGGCGCGAAGATTCTGATCGAGCGCGAGGACATGAAGGGCACCTACAAGGGTGCCAAGACCGACAAAAAAGGCCACTACATTTACAACGGGCTCCCCTTGGGGACCTATACCGTCAGCGTCTTCATCGGAGAGGAGAAGCGCGACTTCGTCCAACACCTGAGGACTCAGTTGGGCGATCCCACTCCCTGCAACTTCGACCTGAAGAAAACCATGGAAGCGAACACGGCCACCCAAAAGGCCGTTGAAACAGGCAGCTTAAGCAAGGAGCAGGAACGCGGCCTCTCCAAGGAGCAAAAAGAAGCCTTGGAGAAGAAGGCCAAGGAAAACTCCGCCGCGATGGCCAAGAACAAAGCGTTGAACGATGTGTTCAATGCCGGCAAAGAGGCGTTAACGGCCAAAAACTATCCGGTCGCTGTCGAGTCCTTTGAGAAGGGAACGGCGCTCGATCCCAATCAGCACGTGATCTGGGCTAATCTTGCCGACGCCTACGCATCCCTCGCGGCTACCCAAACGGGCGACGAACAAACGGCCACACTCGGCAAGGCCGTGGAAGCTTTCGGGAAAGCGATCGCGCTAAAACCGGATGATCCGGCCTACCACAATAACTACGCGCTGGCGTTAGCCAAAGCCAAGAAGTTCGATGAAGCGCAGGCTGAGCTGACCAAGGCCGCGCAACTCGATCCGCCCAACGCCGGCAAGTATTTCTACAATCTAGGCGCCGTTCTGGTGAACACTGGCCAGAGCGCCGCAGCCGAGGCCGCTTTCAAGAAGGCCATTGAGGCCAATCCCGATTACGCAGACGCCCAGTTCCAGTACGCTACCGCCCTGTCCGCGAAATTGACCACCGACAAGGATGGCAAAGTGATCGCTCCCGATGGAATGCAGGCGGCGCTTGAAAAGTATCTCCAACTTCAGCCCGAAGGACAGTTTGCCGAAGCCGCTAAAGGTATGCTGCAGATGATCGGCGCTACCATTCAGACTAACTACAGCAATCCGAATGCGAAGAAACCACCGGTAAAGAAGAAGCCGGTTCCGACGAATCAATAGGACAGTAGTGTTGTCCGGCGCACATTTTCTTGTTGACGCCTAAGTGGTTTGACCGTACACTTTCTACAAGTGTATAGAGATGTCGGAACCCACTAACTTGTTCTGGTACAGCTCGGTGACTATCCAGTTACTGTTTTGTGCGCACTTACTCTGGACAGGGCTGGCAAAGAAGAACCCGATCTTCACTCTGTATCTGGGTTGCGCCGTGGTCCGGTCGCTAGGCGCTTTTTACTTTACGGCCGGGTTCGGCAGCGTTCTGCCCATTTCCTACACCTACTTCTGGCTGTGGTCCGAGCCGATTCTGCTTCTTCTCCAAATCGCCGTGACCCTCGAAGTCCACTCCGGAATGTGGAAGGAATATTCACACATTGTCAGGTCAGCAAGGCCTGTGCTGTTCTTCCTGCTGCTGACAGCAATCGTGTTCGCGGCCGTCCCGGTGAAAGCGGAGCTTAGCCGTTTCGGCACCATTCAACTACAAGTGGTTCTGCAGTTTGAATTTCTGGCCAAGCGATATATTTCAACCGTGCTCGCATTGTTTCTTGGATTCTCAGCGCTGCTCTTCCTGGTGGTTATCCGCAATAGTGTCAAGAACAATCTCTTGCGGCATGAGAGCATGCTCGCGGCATATTTTGGTATCTACGCAATCTGTTACTTTGCCGTGAACATGGGTTGGGCGAAAAAGACCCTCGCCAATAATTACATGCTATCCGCCTTGACGCTTTGCCTCGTTATCTGGATCAGCGTATTCAAACCTGGCCCAGAGTTGATACGCGAGTAACGTCCGGGATTCAAAGCAGGGCAGCCGGAAGCCGCCCTGCCTTCAGAATTCATTGAGCCGGCGGCTTAGTGGGCGTGGGCGGGCACTCCGGCGGACAGGTTGGCATAGGGTCATCGAAGCGGCTGGAATGCGAAGCGGGGGCGGCTAGCTGGATTGCGAACATGCTGGCGGTCGCGAGCGCGAGCCAGAAAGACAGTTTAAACTTTTTCATTTTGGTTCTCCTCTTTGTTTTGGATATCCGGAACCCTAAAGGGCCCCTGGTTTAACAACTTAGGGTCCTACATTAGCAAAAACGCGCCTATCCACGCACCAGGACTAAAGGAATGGGCAGTACTACTTACTCAGGCATTCGCGCCACCGGCTAAGTGGCCAAACGAACACCGCATCAAGGACAAAGTAATATGTTTTTGATAATAAAACTGCTTTCAGAAACTGCAGAATGCAATTAGAGAAGAAAGCGATGTCGCCTTTACTTCGAGCCCATCCGGTGTGCTCCGGCCAGCAAGGCTTCGCACTCCTCCACCAGTATCCGGGCCGCGTTCGGCCTAGCCATCTCCCGCAGCCGCTGCCCTTGGGTGTTCAGAACATCAAACTCACCGAGCGTTTTGGCGACGCGCCTTGCTAACCCCTCCGTGTCCCAGTCATGTTCAGCAACCCAAGCCCCTCCCGCCTGCTCTGCGTACACTTTGGCATTCGCGACTTGGTGGCCCATGGCGGCCGCCGCCAGTGGAACCAGCAGGGCCGGCAAGCCAAACATCGCCAACTCCGCCAGTGTCAGCGCCCCGGCGGCCGTGATCACGAAATCTGCTTCCAAGTATGCGGCCGCCATATCAACGATGAATGCATCAATCCGAGCGTCGACTTCCAACCGCTGATATTCCCGACTCACCCGCTCGGTTTCACCTTCGCCCGTCTGGTGACGGACCGTGATGGGAACGCCCAAATCCCGAACACGTGCTAGCAGTATCGGGACATTGTTGTTTAGAAATGGCGACCCTGCGGAGCCGCCCGTCACCAGAATCCGCCGCAGCGCTACGCGTTCACCCTTTTCCCTGAGCGGATTAGCCAGATCGGCCATCGCTGGCCTGATCGGATTGCCCGTGACTACAGTCTTCGAGCTTCGAAAAGCGGCGCCGGCTTGCTCCCAACCAAGAAACACACAGTCCGTGAGCGAACCTATCATGCGATTTGCCAGACCGGGAAAAACATTTGCCTCATGGATCACCAAGGGGATTCCCAGAGTCTTCGCACCCAATACCGCGCCCAAAGACGCATACCCGCCCAAGCCGATAACCAGATCGGTCCGCCGCGCTTTGAGCAATCGTCGAGCAGCCAGGGTTCCTCGAATCAAGGCCTCCAGCGAATGCACTTTTCCAAAAACATTCTGGCGGGCGTAAGGCGCCCCTGGAATTATGTGCAGCTCAAAACCGCCCGCCGGGATCAGTCGGGTTTCGAATCCACCCTGACATCCGATGAAATACACTTCCGCCTCGAAGCCGGCCTGGTAAGCCGCCATGATGGCCAACGCGGAAGTCACATGGCCCGCCGTGCCGCCCCCGGTGACTGCAACCCTGCGCCGGCCAGCTAGTTCCGGGATAGTGGACCGTTGCGGCTGCTTGTCGAGAACATTCACCCCGGCTATCATAATGCTTTCCCCATCATGTCCGCTCAACAACACCGCTATCGCGCAACGGTCCTGGTGTTGGGTGATCTGGGACGAAGCCCGCGGATGTTGAATCATGCCTTGGCGCTGGCCGAAGTTGGAGCGGCGGTTTCCCTCGCCGGATACCACGAGACGCCCGTCGATGGCGCCGTACTAAACCACTCGCAAATCCACTTGTGCCGCATTCGATCGCTTCGACGAGCCCCCGAAGGCGCGCCGCGATTTTGGTTCTTGCTTGTGACAGCGCTCCGGGCCGCCTGCCTGCTCTTCGAATCGCTGTGGCTGCTGCTGGCCGGAACACCGCGACCCGATGCCGTGTTGGTGCAGAATCCACCCACTATTCCCACCTTGTTGGCCGCTTGGATAGCGGCACGCATGCGAGGCTCGCTGTTCATCATCGACTGGCATAATTTCGGATACACGATGCTGTCGCCCCGTTTGGATCCGGCCCATTTCGTGGTTCGACTGGCGAAGACTTGGGAGCGCTGGTTAGGTCGAAAAGCGGACGCTCATTTCTGCGTATCCCGGGCAATGCGCCGGATTCTGATCGACGATTTCGGCCTGGTTCCTCCCATCGTGCTCTATGACAAGCCCAGGGAACTTTTACCGCTTCTGCCGGCTCGTGAAAGGAGCGCGGCCGCGCGGAATGTCCTTTCGCGCGCCGGTCTGACGCTCCCGTCTGACACGGCGTTGGCGGTCTGCCCCACCAGTTGGGGCGACGACGAAGACATGCATCTTCTCCTGGAAGGTCTGAAGCGTTGGGACGCTCAAGCGCCTCCGTCGCCGCTGCTGCGGTTGATGGTGCTGATCACCGGCCGCGGGCCCTTGCGCGTGGAATTTGAACAGCGCCTCTCACAGCTTTCATGGCGCCGGGTTATCCTGCGCACCGCATTTTTCGATCCGGCCGATTATCGCGAGCTGTTGCGCACGGCTCACATCGGGTTCTCTTTGCACCGCTCATCTTCCGGCGTCGATCTTCCCATGAAGATAATGGATCTCTTTGGCGCCCGGACGCCGGCTTCGGTTCTGGACTACGGTCCTTGCCTGGCGGAACAGATCCAGCCCGGTCAAACCGCGCTTACCTTTCGAGACAGCCAGGAATTCGCCCAGCGAATCGACGAGTTGCTTGAAGGTTTTCCCGACGACCCTCAGATTCTGGAACGGATGCAGCGGAACATCGAAGCCTCCTTTCCAGAGACCTGGCTCCAAGCTTGGCAACGCGACGCCGCTCCCATGTTCCAACTTGATTCCCGACCTACGTAAACAGCCTAGGACGACGTTTCCGGCGCCCGCGCGCTCAGCGCCAGAAACTCGGGATTCTTTTCGAGCTCGGCATAGGTTCCCACATCCGCGATTCTTCCGCCGCGAAGAAATATCAGCCGGTCGCACGCTTCGACCGTACTCAGCCGGTGAGCGATGAAGACCGTTGTTAGCCTGCCATGCAAACCATGAATGGTAGCGGTGAGAGCCTGTTCGGTGACGTTGTCCAGAGCGGCGGTAGCTTCGTCGAAAATCAAAACGGCTGGGCGCCGGTAGAGCGCTCGCGCAACGGCGATGCGCTGCCGCTCTCCTCCCGAAAGCCTCACCCCGCGCTCTCCCGCTACCGTATCCAGTCCTTCCGCTAACCCGCTGAGAAATCCATCCAACTGCGCCTCGTGGGCCGCTTCCACTACGCGCCCTTCGTCGATCTCCGCGTCTTCCAGGCCCAGAGCGATGTTGCGGCGAATGGTGTCGTCGATCAGGTACACGGTCTGCGGGACATAGCCGATCTGCCTCTGCCACGCCCGGAGCGCAAAACGAATGTCGCGGCCATCCACGCGAATGGTTCCGGCGGTGGGCTCCAGAACCCCCAGCATCAGATCGACGAAAGTAGTCTTGCCGGCTCCCGTGGGGCCGACGATACCGATGGACTCTCCCCGGCGGATGGCCAGATCAATCTGGCTCAAAGCGGGTTCGCCCGATCCGCCGTGGGAAGTCTCGTAGGAAAAAGACACTCCATCAAACACCACCGATTCCGTCAGAGTCATGGCAGCATCCGCCTCGCTGCCAACGGCAACGTAAGGCCCTAGCTCATGCCAGTCCCGCGAAACCGCCTGGACGGCAGCTTCCCCGGAGCCGATTCGATTAAATCGATAAACCAGCAGGTGCAGCGAAGGTAACAGCCGGAGACCGCCATAAGCGAAGATACCGAGCGTGAGTGTCAGATTTCCAGCCGCATTCGGCCGCAGCCACGAGACAACAATCAGCGCCGCGAGGGCGATTACGAACGTGGTTTCCACCACCATACGCGGAAGGATCTCAGTGGTCAGTTGCACGGCTTCCAGATCGCCAAGAGCGGCGCGAATCCGGGCGAATCTACGGCCAAAATATCGTTCCCGCCCGAGAATCTTGGCCTCCTTGACGGCCGCCAGACTCTGGCGAAGGCTCTGGAGTTTTTGCATGTGCGCGTTGTGCAGCAGCCGGCCCCAGCGTATGTGGCGCTGCTGGGTGATCCACAGCAAGAGAATGGTTACGCCAGCCGTGACGGCTGCCGCACCGCGCGCGAGCGGCGGGAGCTGGGCCACCAACACGGCCAGAATTCCTAATGCGATGAACGCTTCGGAAATCAGAGCGGTGGTGGACTGCAGCACCACCCAACTCACTTGGTCCGCGGCGGAACTCACATTGTTCAACATCTCAGAGGAATTGCGCCGCAGATGCAGGCTGTACGGAGCCAGCAGGTATCGCTCCAACAGGCCGGATGAGACCCACACCGCCGTCGCCGAAGCGCAACGCTGCTGGGCGTAAGTCTCAGCCACCCGCAAACTGTTCTTCACCAGGTAAGACAGAGCCACCAGTGCAGCGAACGCCGCGTTGAAGCCGGGGCCCGGTTCGAAAACAATCCATGGGCGGAGCGCCCTTAACGAAGCAACGCGCCCCGCGCCGGCCGGGTCGCTGATCAGCCGGATCAGGATCAGCATGCCGGCCGTGGCTAGCATCTCGAGTGCCGCCGAAAACAGGGCCCACGGCACATGCAGCAACCATCGCCGGCGCAGCCGTCCATTCAGCAGGTCGAAGGCCTGCCGTACCGTCCCTACAATCTCGCGCATGGCACACCTGATTTTAACCGGACCGGCACGTATGCCATAATGAGCGCACGACAGAACTGGAACCATCGGCGCCGCCACGCGACGAGCCCACTGGATCGCTGGCGGCCATCCTGAACCGCTGGCAGTGGATTGTGGTGGCCGCGTTCTGCCTGCTGGCATTGGCCATTCGCGTTATCCCGCGGTTCGACCTGGTATTTCAGCCCGGTTTCGTAAATTTTCAGGAAACCGACGCGTGGTACCACGTGCGCGTGGCAGAGAACCTGGTCCGGCATTTCCCCTGGCGCATTATGGTAGACCCGTATGTAATTTTCGGCCAGGTGCCGGATACTGCCACCGCACCGTTTTATGACTGGTTGCTGGGACTGATCGCGTGGCTGGCAGGCGGGGGTTCGCCATCGGAATCGCTGCTGCACGTGATCGCCGCCTGGTATCCCGCGGTGCTGGCTGTTTGCGAAGTCGTAGCCGTGTTCATTTTGGCAAGACTTGTGTTTGGATGGCGCGCGGCACTGCTCGCAGCCGCGGTCATCGCGACTTTGCCGGGGCATTTTCTGCGCGTCTCGAGCCTGGGCTTTACCGATCACCACATCATGGAAAGCCTGTTGGTGACGTTATTCTTTTTCCTCTTATTGCGCGCGATTCAAACGCAAGCGTTGGGAACTTCGATCGCCGCGGGCTTGACGCTGGCAGCTTATCTGCTGACCTTTCACGGGTCCGCAATGATGGTGGGCGTGGTGGTGGCTTGGGCAATCTACGATCGGGTGCGATGGTTTTCGCCGGAGGAAAGACCAGCGCCATCTCTCCGGCCGCTGTATTTAGCGTTCCTGATCGCCCTAAGTATCTGCCTGGTGTTCTATCGCCTGCTATGGATGAATTACACTATCGCCGCGCTCGGACTTGGGAGCCTGGCGATCGGCGGGCTGGAATTGTGGGCGAAATTGTGTCGGCGATTTCGACGGCCTAGTCTTGTATACTTCGGCGGGTTGGCGGCCGCCGGATTTGCCTTCCTGGCTGTAACGGCAGCGCTGGCGCAGAGCATACGCCACTCGGCGAAAGTGATCGTTACGCATTTGATGCCTTCTCTGTTTGGAACTTCGGGCGGAGTTTACGAGCTTCAATCTACGGTATACGAACAGGGTCACTTCACTCTCGTTCCAGCCTTGCGGCAGTTTTATGGCGCCTACTTCTTCGCACTGATCGGACTGTTTCTGCTGGCCGAATATATTCTGAAACGAAGAGATCTTGGGCGAGCTCTCATCTTTTTTTGGGGCTTTACAACACTTATTTTGTCGATGGGCCAGCTTCGAATGACTTATTACTATGCTATCGCCGTAGCCCTCGCGACCGGCTACGCAGCAGACAGCCTGCTCGCGTCCGGCCGCAAAACCGCATGGGTGATCAGCCTGTGCCTGGCGCTGCTCGTGTTTGCGCCCAACCTCTACGCTGTAATAAATGGCGATATGTTTACCGGAATATCGGAGGACTGGAAAGAGACGCTGAACTGGATGCGCACGTCGACGAGGGAACCCTTCGGAGATCCCGCTTTTTTCTACGCTCGATATCCCCGGCGCGAGTACGGGGCAGATTATCGGTATCCTCCGAGCGCCTACAGCGTGATGGCCTGGTGGGATTACGGGTACTGGATTGTGGATGTGGCGAGACGAATCCCGGTAACGAATCCGACGCAGGCAAACGCCTCCGTTGCCGCCGATTTTTTCCTGGCGCAGTCCGAGCAGGAAGCGGTTCCAGTGTTGCAGAGATGGTGCACGCGCTACGTAGTGGTAGATGAGCGGCTTCCGTTGTGGCCATCTGAGCAGGAAGGAATAATTGGCGATTTTCCGGCATTCTTCGAATATGCGCGAGCTCGCCGGCGAAGCGATTACCTGCAGATGGCGTATGAATCCAACGCTGAAGGAAAATCGGCCCCGAAGATGTTTTTCCTTCCGGCCTATTATCGGAGCATGGCGATACGGCTGTTTATATTTGGCGGACAAGCCGTAGATGGGCGGGATGGCGCGATGATATTGTTCCTCCAGCAGAGGGGATCGCACCAGGAGGTGGTGGGAACCAAGCGATTCGAATCGGCTCAGGAAGCGGGTCGAGCGGAGGCCGCTTGCCGGGATAAAGGCTGCGTGTTAGTGGGAGACAATCCGATGGTCAGTTGCGTACCGCTGGAGCCATTGCAGCAATTGCGGCCTGTGTTCGCATCCACCAGTTCAGTGTTAGGGTTCGGCCGCAGAGGGCGGAAAGCGGTCCAGGTATACGAATTCACCGGCGCGCCGAAGTGACCCAAGCAGTGAGCGGGAATAGTGGTGAGCCGGGCGGGGATCGAACCCGCGACCACCGCATTAAAAGTGCGATGCTCTACCAACTGAGCTACCGGCCCGGAAATACTGCAGGAAGGTCTACTTACTCACGATAACATACAGGCGTGGCACAATAACGACAAATGAGTGAACCTGTCTTTTTGATCGCCAGCGGCGATTTGCGACTGTCCGCCAACCAGAAGTGCTGGCCGGCTCAAGAATCGGTAGAGGCGTCTGTTATCGCAGCCATTCGCGGAGCTGGACGCGAGGTGAAGCGCGGTCATCCGTTCGATTCCGCCAAGGGCCACGGATTCATTGACAGCCAGAAATATGGCATGCAGGTTTTTCGCGACATCCCGCGGAGCGCGCCGCTGATTGTAGTGGAAGCGGTCTGGCAATACAGCCATCACGTGCTGCATGGGCTGGTTACGCATCAGGGTCCCATCCTTACTGTTGCCAATTGGAGCGGCGAATGGCCGGGCTTGGTGGGAATGCTCAATCTCAATGGCTCGCTCACTAAGGCGGGCGTTCGCTACGAGACGCTGTGGAGCCGGGACTTCACCGATCAGTTTTTCTTGAGTGGCTTGAAGCGCTGGCTTAATGGTGAACAGGTTGGTCATGATGCCAGCCATGTGCATTCGATCGCGAAATTCCAATTGCCGGCCGCGGAAGAAGCGCTGGCGCGCGAAGTTTCGGAGACTCTGCAGCGTGACAAGGCCATTCTGGGCGTGTTCGATGAAGGGTGCATGGGAATGTATAACGCGATTATTCCGGACGAGCTGCTGCATCCCACGGGCGTTTTCAAGGAGCGGCTGAGCCAATCCGCGTTGTACGCCGAGATGCAGCGGACGCCGGATTCCGAGGCGCGAGCTGTTCGCGAATGGCTGGATAAAAGCGGCATGAAATTTGTGACTGGTTCGAATCCCGAGACGGATCTTACGGACGATCAGATTCTGGAACAGTGCAAGATGTATATCGCCGCGCTTCGCATCGCGGATGAATTTGGGTGCGATGCGATCGGGATTCAATATCAGCAAGGATTGAAGGACTTGGCGCCGGCGTCCGATCTGGCGGAGGGTTTGTTGAACAATGTTCGACGTCCACCGGTTCTTTCGCGCGACGGACGGGAGCTCTATGCGGGAAGGGCGCTACCCCATTTCAACGAAGTGGATGAATGCGCGGGCTTGGACGCTCTGGTAACGAATCGAATTTGGACTAAGTTGGGGTTCGATCCGGAGACTACGCTGCACGACATACGATACGGTGACGAGTACAACGGCGAGTTCGTTTGGGTATTTGAGATTAGTGGCGCTGCGCCGCCGCAGCATTTCGTGGACGGTTATCGGGGCACGGTGAGCGAGCGGCAACCGCCGATGTATTTTCGATTGGGCGGCGGGACTTTGAAAGGCATCAGCAAGCCTGGTGAGATTGTTTGGAGTCGCATCTTTGTGGACAACGGCAAGCTGAAGGCCGATTTGGGACGCGCGGCGATTCGGGAGCTTCCTCGCGAAGAAACCGAGAGACGTTGGCGCAGTACGACGCCTCAGTGGCCCATAATGCATGCTGTGACTTATGGCGTTACGCGTGATCAGATGATGGCCAGACATAAGTCGAATCATGTGCAAGTGACGTACGCGCCGGATGCTGGCGGAGCCAATAGAGCGTTGGCTACCAAAGCTGCTGTGTTTCGAAATCTCGGGATGGATGTGAGCATCTGCGGGACGGGCAACGGTCTCGTACAATAGGGCGAGACTATGCGCGTTGGGATGATTGGGACTGGGGCGATTTCGCATAAGCATGCACAGGCGTACGCGAATATTGGATATGAGCTGGCTGTTTGCACCGATATCAATGCCGAGAGTGGACGCGCGTTTGCCGATACATATGGATGCCAGTTTGTTTCGAGCTTCGAGGAGGTTTGCCGGCATCCGGGCGTTGATTATGTGGACGTCTGTACGTTCCCCGATTTTCGGTTGCAGCCTATTGAGATTTGCGCCGAAGCGAAAAAGCATGTGCAGGTTCAGAAGCCGATGTCCACTAACCTTGCGACCGCGCGCAAGATGATGGATGTGGCGCGCAGTGCGGGAATCCTGCTCAGCGTAGTGAGCCAACATCGGTTCGATGATTCCACGCAATTTTTGCGGCGGGCATTGGATGCCGGGCGGTTGGGTAGGGTTTTGCAAGCTGATGCGTACGTGAAATGGTACCGTTCGGCTGCGTATTACTCGCGACCGATCAAAGGAAGCTGGGCCACGGAAGGTGGAGGGGCGTTGATCAACCAGGCAATTCATCAGGTGGATATTCTGTTGTGGTTGGCGGGTCCGGTTTCCGAACTTTTTGGTTACTGGCAGCTGGGGGCATTGCACAAGATCGAATCCGAGGACGTGGTGGCGGCGCTTGTGAAATACGCTTCGGGCGCGACGGGCGTAATTCAATCCTCCACGGCATTCTGGCCTGGGTATACGGAACGCATCGAGATTCACGGCACCAAGGGGACGGCGGTTATATCGGGCGATAAGCTCACTACATGGGATGTTGAAAATGATTCGGGAGAGGCGGCGCCGGTGGATCACAATGTCGCGTCGGGGTCGTCCGATCCGATGGCTATTTCGCTGGCGCCGTTTGAGCGGCAGTTCCTGGATTTTGGAGAATCGATTCGCAGCGGCCGCAAACCGGTTTCTTCGGGCGAGGATGGATACCGAGCGCTTGAAGTGGTGCTGTCGGTTTATGAATCGTGCCATAAGGGGAGCGTAGTGAAGCTGTAGGCCGGACATTTCCGATGCGAGTCCGCGTACCAGCTTCCAGCGCGAATCTCGGCCCAGGCTTCGACGCGTTGGGTCTGGCGCTGGGAGTCTATCTGACGTGTACGTTTGAGCCGGCGCCTCGGCTGAGCATCCAGGTGCGTGGGCGCGATGCGAACAAAATTCCTGCTACTGAAGACAATCTCATTTGGCAGACTGCGTTGCGGGTGGCGCAAGACGTGGGTGGGAGTTTGCCCATGATTGCGCTCGAGATCGACAACGACATTCCTATTGAAAAAGGGCTGGGGTCGAGTGCAGCCGCGCTCACCGCGGGCGTAGTGATCGCCGATCAACTGCTGGGACTACATTGGAAACCGCATCGCATCCTGGATGAAGCGGCGCAGATTGAGGGGCATCCGGACAACGTGTCCGCGTGCGTGCTGGGTTCGATTGTGGCCAGCGCGATTGATGCGGGCGGCGTGGCGCGCGCGGTTCGCCTGGAGCTTCCGGCTAGTTATGGCGTCGCGGTGGTGGTGCCGAACTACGAATTGCCGACCAGTCAGGCGCGCGCGGTGCTTCCGGCGATGTATTCGCGGCAGGATGCGATATTCAATGTGCAGCGTAGCGCGTTGCTGATTGCCGCGCTGGCTACTGGAACAACGAGCGCTTTTCCGGCAGCCTTCGAAGACCGGCTGCATCAACCGTATCGCTATGCGCTGGTGCCGGGGCTGGAAGAGATGGTGAAGCTGCGGGCGCCTGGTTTGTTGGGATGTGCGCTGAGTGGGGCGGGTCCTTCGGTCTTGGTTTTTTACGAAAAGGGATGCGAGCAGGTTTGTGATCTGGTGCGGCAGATCTTTGCGCTGCATGGGCGCGAGTCGGAGACGTTGTGGGTGAAGATTGCAGAGCATGGGTATGAGTTGATCGGTTGATCGGTTCATCGGTTCATCGGTTCTTCGGTCTGTGGAACGGACCTGTCGCTTGAGATTGTTATTCGATGAAGTTTCGCATTAGGGTTGGGGGCATTTCGTAGCGGGGCCACGCGCAGTGGCGTGCTTCATTTTGGCGCATCAAGAGCTCGTCGTGGCGTTCGACTTGTTCTTTTGAAAAAACGAAGCCATGGTCGGCAGGGTGCCAGGGAATCCCTCTGCGGTTATGGAGTTCCAGGAGCTCGGCTGCGTTGCGGAGATCGCGGCGTTCCTGGTGCTTGCGGTCGGATTGGATGGTGCGGAGCTGGTCGAGCGTTTTTTGGAACTGGCGGGAAAGGCGAGAGCTGTAGAGGCCTAGGCTGGCTAGCTGCGGGACTAGGGACTCGGGGTTGGGGACTTCAGTGAGCAGACTGGTTTCGAGGAGTGGAATGCGGTTGAGCCGCCAGGAGGTGTCGGCTAGTTCCTGGACTAGCTGGGTTTCGGTGGCGTTGGCGGGCTGGTATTCGTCGCGAAAATGGAGGCAGTGTTGTTCGTAGACGGCTTGATCTTCGGTGGGCAGGACGGCGGTACGGCATGTCAGACCGTGACGAAGTGCGTTCTGCGAGGAGCGCTTTTTGCCGGCCTCGGTGCGGGGTCCGGTGGAGTGTTCGGAGTTGGCGCGGTTGATGGCAGCGCGCCGGGCGGCCCATCGAAGGACCGGATCAGTTTCTGTTGTTGCTTGCATGTTGATACCTCTTGGGACCGGAATAGCATGGCTCGCGAGCGTGCGGCGGGGAAGTGTGGTGGAGGTTATTGAGGGGGAAGGGATGTTTAGTTCAGAGCAGGGCGTGACCGTTTCGATCCGCGCACTGCTTGGACGACTGCCGTGATCGCGAAGGTTGCCGAACCGACTGCGAGGAACGCGAGCCAGAGAACGCGGCCGACGCCACTGAATATTGGCAGTACTCGAGCTAACAGTGCCAGGGAGGTGTCCGAGAGAAGTAGTGCGTGAGCGAGCGCTGCCGCCAGGGCCGCGGAAAGCAGTGCCGAAGGCAGCCAGGTGGCAGGTCCCCAGCGGCGTTTAGGCACCGCCGCTACGGGCAGGGCCAATACAAGTACCAGGATGGATGTCCAGCGCTGCAGCGGCCTTGCTTGGGTGCTTGCGAAACATGAAGCTGCGATTTTGGTGTACCAACGGAGAGCCTCGGCGTAGTTCTGCGGCACTCCTTGGCCCTTGTGATACATGAAGCCGAGAGCGTATTGAGCATTCGCATCTCCCTGGTCGGCGGCTTTGCGGTACCAGCGAACAGCCTCGGCATCGTCGTGCGGCACTCCTAGGCCGTTGCGGTACATCAGGCCGAGGGAGTATTGAGCCGTCGCGTAACCCTGGTCGGCGGCATTGCGGAACCAGCGGACAGCCTCTGCGTAGTCGCGTGGCACTCCTTGGCCGTTGTAATACATGAAGCCGAGAGCGTACTGAGCATGCGCGTCACCCTGGTCGGCGGCCTTGCGGTACCAGCGAACAGCCTCGGCGTAGTCCCGCGGGACTCCTTTGCCCAGGGAGTAGATTTTGCCGAGCTTGAACTGAGATTTCGCGTCTCCCTGTTCGGCGCTTGCGCGGGATCTGGTCGCGTCTTCAGCGAACCTGCGGTGAATCGCACGCTCTTTGTGTACCTGCCACAGGATTGCCGCCAGGCATATTACGACCACGCAAGTTGCAAGTGCGGCGATTTTCCGAGGCGATGTCATTTCGACGGAGTTCGAAGTTGGGGCCATCCACCATCTAATCGACCCCAATAGGGTGAAGAGTTAGGCTTACTCGACGCGCAAAGCTTCCAGAGGTGAAATGGAACTGGCGCGGAGCGCTGGAATCAGCGACGCGGCCAGTGCGGAGAATCCTAAGGCCACGACCGCTACCGTAATTACCACGGGATTGTACGGATTCAGGCCGTAAAGTTGGTGGCCTAGGAATCGTCCGGCCACGGCGGATAAGGGCACGCCGAGCAACAGTCCAAGGGCGATGAGGGCGAATGCGCCGCGAAGCACCAGGGCGACGACGTTTCCGCGGCTTGCTCCCAGAGCCATACGAACGCCGATTTCGTTGGTGCGGCGGCCGGCGTTGTAGGCAGTGACTCCATACAGACCAATGGATGCGAGGACGAGAGAAAGAATTCCGAAGAACGAAGTGAGGCGGGCGATGAGGCGCTGCTGAGCGAACTGGCCGCCTACTTGCTCTCTCAAAGTACGAATCGAAATGATCGGCAGGTTGGGATCCGCGGAAGCTATGGCTTGGCGTAGGCGCGCGATGGGGAGGTTATTTCCTGGCTTGGTCAGTATTACTATGTCGCTCAGGAAAAGCGAGCCTAGATTGCCCTGCGCGTATTCGGCTTGTGCTTCGGGCAGAAAAAAGAGCGGAGCAATCGGCTGGTCGAGGTTGAATGTCAAGTAGCGCGCATCTTTCGCGACGCCCACTACTTCGAATTCCCGGCTGGCTTCCGGGTTGCGGCCGAAGTGTTTGCCAATCGGGTCTTCGTTCTTGAAAAACTTCCGCGCGAAGGCCTCACTGATGACTGCCACTTTTCGGGAGGTAGCAGTATCCTGTTCCGAGATGCCGCGCCCCTTGATAATCGGGTTTCCGATGACGTCAAAGTAACCTGCTGTAGATCGATCCCATGCAGACAAGTAGTCGTCGTTGGGTCCCGGAGCGGGATGGCCATCCACAAAGACCCCAGTACCCCAACCGCCGCCGCTTAGCGGCGAATACAGGCAGAGGGCCACGGAAGATACGCCTGGGACGCTAGCTATCGAATCGTGGATGCGGCGGTAGAGCGGTGAGAGTTGGTCGGTTCGGTAACCGGCAAGCCGTGGATTCATGCTTGCAACGATGCGCCGGTCTTGATCGAATCCGAAATTTTGATTCTCCAAGCTGTGCAGCGCGGCGGTGAGAAGTCCTGACGACGATAGCAAAACGAGCGAAAGCGCAGCCTGCAACACCACCAGCGTTTTGCGTGGTAGCGAGCCGGTGCGGAAGGTGGAGCGGCTGGTTCCGCGAAGGGCCTCAATGGGATCTACTCGTGGGGCCATCCATGCGGGAGCGATGCCGAAGGCGACTCCGGTCGCGAGCGAAGTAACAAAGGCGAACAGCAGCACGGGCAGGGAGGGCGATGCATTGATGGGCACGCCGGCGAATCCGGGTAAAGAGGGGAACGCGAAATGCAGGATCAGGCGCGTGCCCGCGAATGCTATCCCGAGACCCGCCGCGCCACCAAACAGGGAGAGCAAAATGCTTTCGGTGAGGGCTTGTCTTACCAGTCGCGAG
Organism: Bryobacterales bacterium; assembly: GCA_003166875.1. GTDB lineage: Bacteria > Acidobacteriota > Terriglobia > Bryobacterales > Bryobacteraceae > Palsa-89. The sequence continues at coordinate 21,482 of PMUN01000222.1, forward strand.
GCTCGCGCTCCCAGCGCCATGCTCAAGGATATCTGGCGCCGACGTTCCAGGCCGCGAACGAGCGTGAGATTGGCCACGTTGGCGCAGACGATCAGCAGCACAAATCCGGAAACCATCATCAGGATATGGAGCCAGTGCTGGTATTCCTCACGCATACTGGTGATGCCCGCGCCTCCGGGGCTCAGGTACAGGGTTTGATTGGGGAAGGCGGCGCGCTCATTAGCGTCCATCTCACCCCAATGCGAGCTTAGCCATTGCTTCAGCTCTACTCGCATATCAGCTTCTATGGATATAGGGCTTGCGCCCGGCTGGATGCGGCCGATCAAGTCTAACCAGTGAATGCTGTACTTGTTGAGATCGGCATCCACTTCCACAAACGGTTCGGTGTTCAGCGGTAGAAAGAAATCGGGTGGAGTGTTGCGCAGAGTGTCGCCGAAGAAGCCCGGCGGAGTGATTCCCACCACGGTAAATGGCTTGTCATCCAGATTGAAGACGCTGCCGATTATGGACGGATCTGACCCATAGCGTTGCTGCCATAAGCGATAGCTCATCACTGCGGCGGGCGGAGCGCCGGGTTTATCGTCATTGGCCGTGAGCGCGCGTCCGGCATACGCTTTTATGCCGAACATGGTGAAATAATTGCCGGAGACGAACTCGCCTGGATAGCTTTGGGCTGCCTCTGAGCTGCCCGAGCGCCGGACACCCAACAGCGGCGCGACCGACGGGAGGGCCGCTAATTCCGCAAAACCCTTGGTGTTGTCTCTGAGGTATCTGTACAGATCGTAGGAGACGAGGGAGAACTCTTTATCCATGCTGTACCCGCCCTGGAAGCAACAACGAGTTTCTTTTCCGAGGCGGTACAATTCGTTGGGATTCGCCACCGGTAGGGACTTCAGCAAAACGGCGTGCACCAAAGTGAAAATCGACGTGGTGGCGCCGATGCCGAGGGCTAGCGTGAGTATGGTGGTGATGGTGAAGGCAGGGGCCATTCGCAAGCGCCGGACTGCGAGGCGCATGTCTTGTAACAGCGTTTCCATGAACGGTAATCCTCTTTGGTCGCGATAGCTTTCCCTGATTGCTTCCACCGTTCCGAACTTCAGTAGAGCCTGGCGGCGCGCTTCGGTGGGTGATAATCCGGCGCGAATATTTTCGGCGGTTTGTAGAGCTAGATGTTCGTCGATCTCTGTTCGCAAGCGCTCCTCGTCTTGGCGGGTTGTCGCCCAGGAGCGGAGGCGCTTGAAGAATCGTCTTAGTGTTTTCATTTGGAGATCCTCTGTCTAGCTGGCCATAGCCGGAACTGAATCCAGGCGTTCACACGAGTG
>PMUN01000223.1 GCA_003166875.1 Bryobacterales bacterium
GTGCGAACGCGGCAAACACGAGTGTTCGCGCCACGCGTAGCGCACGCACATATGCGTGCCGCGTCGCCACTCCTGGCGACGCACGGCAGTAGTAAAGTTCACCTGTCGAGCAATGCGGCCGAAATCCGGTGGCCGCCCAGCGATTTGCGGAATGTGAAAATCGCAAGCCCGCTGACCAAGACCACGAAGAGCAACGACCCTGTGCCGTACCAAGCGGAGAAATTTGTCGTAAAGACAAGTTCTCCTAACAGATCCGTGATGAAAATGGTGACCACCAGGGAGAGCAGTCCGCATCGGAGCAGCATAAAAACGATAACGCCGTAAACGATGATCATGGCTGGAATGTCCGCGAGCGGATAGGGCGAGGAAATGCCGCGCAACGCTACGAAAAACACGACGAAGCCAACCCCCGCCAGCCACTCCTTGCGCAAGATCAGACGGAACAGGAAGAACAGCAGAAAAAATAACAAGGATGCCGTTAGTCCTTCGAGAATCCGGTCGAGAAGGGTATAGAACGCCCGCGAATAACCCAGCAATGCATCCAGCTTTGCAGCGGCAGGGGGTGTTCCACCCATCCGCATCTCGATCTCGCTGCTGGCGGCGAAGACCAGATCGTATCCCAGTCCAACCAGAAGACCGATTAAGACATCGCGGGCGACTAACGAATCCTGCCATCGTCCGGAAAGAAGACGCGTCCAGGTGATCAGGCTGCGGGGCCAAAGCCGGCGCACCACCGGTTCCAACGCGATGTAAGCCAGCCACAGAAGAGCACCAATCCAAAGCGCCTGGCCCACCGCCTCAACAAAAAGCGAGAAACTCCAGGAGGTGGGAACATAATGAGCGCGGAGCAGAAACACCGCAAGGCTCCCAGCAAATGCAAATCCCGCCAGACGTAGCGCGCCTTGACGGTCACCACGTCCGAGGCGCAGATTGCGCCAAGCCATCAGCGTCGCTCCCAGGATGCCGCAAGTCGTGAGAACCATCCAGGTATAGTCCTGGCGCCCGCCGCCCTTATTGGACGGCATGCGGCTGGGGGATGTCCACGGCCCGACTATTTGAAAGTAGACCGGTTTTCCCCGCCACCAGGCCGCTTCTACGCGGATGGCGTTGGCGGGGCTATTGGGGAAAACACCGGTCCAGGCGGCGCGGAAATCCGTGGCCGCAAGCGGCGTCCACTGAGGCGTCGCTGGCTGAAACAGCTTCAAATCGAGGCCGGCGGCGGCGAACAGAGGTGCGGGGTCGGGTTGCTGCGATGGCGCGGGAGAGGTGTCCACTTGTGGGGGCACAGCCGAAAAACTGAGCAACCGTCCGGTCAGGTCCAGCCTGATCTGTGCCATTCCGGATATGTTCGGCGTCGGGTCGAGCACTGTGATGCGGCCTAGCTGCGTGAAATTCTGGGGCTCCAGCGGCTGAGGACTTTCACGATACGAGAAGTAAATTGGAGGAGGTTGCCCAACGCCGATCGCGCTCCAATCCAGAGCATGTTTCGAATGCTCCCGAAGATAAATTAGATAATCGCCGGCATAGTCAAAGGTGAACGCCCTGTCGGCAACCGGGCCTGAGTAACCGAACTGCTGGATGGTCTTGCGCGCCTGAACAGCCAATGCTTCGGGTGGCAGCTCGAAGTTGACCTTCGACGCCAAGTTTTGCTGCGATTCGAGAATCACGTTGGCGCCCAGTGCGATCAGAATCGCAGCCAGGCACGCGATGGCGAGCAAGGGCCTTAAACCCTCCTGCGCGCCGGCTGCGGCCACCATTTCGGGCGATGGCGTTTCCCCAGCCGCGAGCGCTGCTGCTAATGGATCGCCTCCAGGAAGCGCCGCTGAAACTGCGAGCGCGCCCGACGGCCGCTTCCGAGGATCGGGATCCAGGCATTTGAGAATGATCCGCTCGACAGCCGGATCCACGTCGCGCACAGTGCTCGAAATCTCCGTCGGCCGGCTTTCTCCGCGCAAGCGAATCAAATCCGCCAACGTGTCAGCCTCAAAAGCGCGCTTGCCGGTGAACATTTCGTACATCACCAGGCCCAGTGCGTAAATGTCGCTCTTGCTGCTGACCTCCTTGCCAGCCAGTTGCTCGGGCGCCATGTAGGCCGGAGTGCCGCTGTGTATGTCGGCGCCGCGGATCTCTTCCTCGATACCAGCCAAACCAAAATCGGTGATCAACACCTGGCCGCGCCCATCGATCATGATATTGGCCGGCTTGAGATCACGATGTAGGACGCCCTGCGAGTGAGCCGCCGCGAGCCCCGCACAAAGACGCCGCGACATTTCTACCGCCTTGTCCGCCGGAAGCCGTCCAATGCGCATCAGCAACGACGCCAGATTCTCGCCGTCCACGAACTGCATGGAGATGAACGGCTGGCCATCCACGTCACCAATGTCGAATACGCGGCACACGTTCGGGTGAGTGACCTGGCGCGCGATCCGAACTTCATTGTAGAAACGGGCCAGCATCCCAGGGTCCCGTGCGGTAGCCTCCGGAAGAAACTTGAGAGCCACCGTTTGGCCCAGGCGAAGATCGTTAGCGCGGTAGACTTCGCCCATTCCGCCTTTTCCGAGCCGCCCGAGGATGCGGTATCGTTCCGCCAGCAGAGTGCCCGGCATGAAGCGCCCCTCGTCAAAATCGGCGCTGGAGGAACTGGCTATCGCGATGGTCGCAGCGGATGTTCGAGTAGCATTGCCGCAGGCCATGCAGAAACGGCTGTTCTCAGGAATCTCGGCAGAGCACCCAGGGCATTTCGGCATCTCGCACCAGTATGCACAAAATCCGGTGACTGGATACTCATTCCCCGATTCCCGGCGCTATACTGGCGGTCAGGAGTGACCTAATGAATCGGCGACACTTTCTCATGAGTTCGGCTGGCGTTCTGGCGGCCGCGCGGCGCGCCATGCCCAGCCCCAACGATACCGTTCGCGTGGCCTGTGTCGGATTGCGAGGGCGCGGTAAGGACCACTTGAAGGAATACGCCCGAATCGCGAATGTCGAAGTGGCCGCGCTGTGTGATATCGATGAAAAGGTGTTGAATGAAGCCGCCGGTAAAATGCAGAAACGGCCGGCCACCTATTCAGACCTCCGCAAGCTTCTCGAAGACAAATCCATAGACGTAATTTCCATCGCAACGCCGAATCACTCCCACACGCTGCAAACCATTTGGAGCTGTCAGGCGGGCAAACACGTATATGTCGAGAAGCCATGCTCGCACAATATGTTTGAGGCCCGCCAGATTGTGGCTGCCGCGCGAAAGTACGACCGTCTGGTGCAGCAGGGTAGCCAAAGCCGGTCGTCGCCGGCGTTGCAGGAAGCGGTACAGGGCATGCGCGACGGTTTGCTGGGGGAAGTCTACATGGCGCGCGGCTTGTGCTTCAAATGGCGCAACACAATTGGGCATACGCCGGTTGAGCCGGTGCCGCCGGGCGTGGATTACGATCTTTGGCTCGGGCCAGCGCCGCAGCACGCATTCACCAAGAATCGGTTTCACTACAACTGGCACTGGTTCTGGGANNTGTTCGATGACGATCAGGAAACGCCCAACACCATCACTGCATCCTACGAATTCAACGATGGCGGCAAGAAGAAAATGATGGAATTCGAAGTACGCCATTGGATGAGCAATCACGAAGGCGGCATCGGCGAGGCTCGGTCCGGAGGGAAACCCGATTCGAACACGATTGGCAATTTGTTCTACGGCTCCAAAGGCTACATGGCGATCGAAGGCTATACCACTTACAAAACCTGGCTCGGCAGAGAGCAGGAACCTGGACCGACACGCACTGCGGGCGAGAATCATTTTGAGAATTTCATCAATGTGGTGCGAAGCCGCAAGCGGTCGGACTTGAACGCTGAAATCGAAGAAGGCGCGATTTCCACAACGCTGATCCACTTGGCTAATATTTCCTACCGCGTGGGGCGCACCTTAAATTTCGACGCAGCTTCCTACACGTGTAAAGGCGACTCGGAAGCGAACGCCATGTTCACGCGCGAGTATCGGAAGCCTTTTGTGGTTCCGAAATTCGCTTGAGAGTTGGCAGGCGGAAGCGCCTGCCCCACNNGGCGCAGGCGCTTCCGCCTGCGTTTGCGAGTAACTCGGCGACAGCTACCGCAGCCTGCGCGCAGTCTCCCCGCGAGACATCAAAATGCGTGACGGCGCGAACCTCGCGCGGCGTAGATGCTTCGCTCATCAAAACACCGTGAGGCTTGAGGCGGGCGATGAATTCGGCGGAATTGAGACCGGTATCGCTGACATCGAAGACAACGATATTGGTCTGGACACGCTCCGGGTGCAATTTCAACCCGCTCAGTTTTGCGAGTTCCCCGGCCAGGAATCGCGCGTTGGCGTGATCTTCGCCCAGGCGATGGGGCATTTCTTCCAGCGCGATCAATCCTGCGGCAGCCAGCACACCGACTTGCCGCATCGCGCCGCCCAAGCGCTTCCGATACAGCCGGCCGCGCTCGATCGCTTTCGCTGGGCCGACCAGCATGGAACCAACCGGAGCGCCCAGACCTTTCGAGAGGCAGAACATCACGGTATCGGCAGGGGCTGCAAGCTCGCGCACCGGCCGATTCAGATAGCAGGCTGCGTTGAAGATCCGCGCGCCGTCCATGTGAACCGGAATGCCATGTTCGTGAGCGTTCGCGCAAATCTCTTGCAGCACGTCCATCGGATAAACAGTGCCGCCGGCCATGTTGTGCGTATTTTCAATTTCGATGAGGCCTGTGGGTGCGCAATGCGGGCTCGGGAATCGCAACGCGTCGCGGAGCTTGGTCCAAGTCAGGATGCCGTCCTCGACATACACCGGGCGAACCAGGCAACCGGCGAACCAAGCCGTCATCGAAAGTTCCCAGTCCAGGATGTGAGCGCGCGATTCGCAGACCACTTCCTGGCCATGTTCCGTGTGGATCTTGATGGCGATTACATTGCCCATGGTGCCCGTCGGCACGAACAGGCCTGCTTCTTTGCCGAGAATTTCGGCCGCGCGCTGCTCCAAGCGGTTGACCGTCGGATCTTCTCCGTAAATATCGTCTCCGACTTCGGCCTCGGCCATGGCGCGGCGCATGGCTGGAGTGGGGCGAGTGACGGTGTCGCTGCGAAGGTCGATGCTCATGGTGTGATGAATTCGGCGAAGACTTCGTTGGAGAGCAGGACGCCGCGATTCGTTAGCCGGAGTTTTTCACCTTCCCTCGCGAGCAGCCCCTCGGTAAGGAACCGCTGGATTGGCGCTTCAAAACGGGTCCATTCCGCCGGTTCGGGACGAATCCCGTCCGTGAGGCGCAGACCGACGAAGAAGCGCTCTTCGGTGCGATTGGCCGGTGTCGAGCCCAGCCTCGGGGATTTCGCCCGGACATATTCGCTCGCGGATTCGACGTTTTGAAAACGCCGGGCGCCGTCGAAAGAATGCGCGTCGGCGCCGAAGCCGATGTAAGGTTCCAGCCGCCAGTATTTCAAGTTGTGAAGCGATTCAAAACCCGGTCGAGCGAAGTTTGAGATCTCGTAGCGATGAATTCCCAGGCGTTCTAACTCGGCCACGGCGGTTTCATAAAGATCCGCAGTCAACTCGTCGGCGGGAACTTCCGGCGCACCATACCGCTTGCCGTTGAGCAGAACTTCGTTACCGAGCCGGCTGTCTTCGTCGACTTCGAGCATGTAGATGGAGACGTGGGGAGGTTCCAGCTTTTCGATCCACGCCAAAGATTCGCGCCAACTCGCGGCAGTTTGGCCGGGCAAACCGGCAATCAGGTCAATATTGATGTTGGTGAGTCCCACTCCGCGAAGCGTTGAAACTTCGGCGGACACGATTTCCGCCGTATGCTTGCGGCCGGTTCTCGCCAGCTCGCGCGGAATGAAGGACTGTACGCCCAGGCTCACTCGATCCAGGCACGCGCGGATCCAAGCATAGGCGCGTTCCTCGGTCACACCGCCGGGCGCAACCTCGATGGTCGCCTCACGCCAGGGCCGGCCGGGTATTGCATTCAGGATTCTATCGAGATCGGGAGGCGCCATGCGGCTGGGTGTGCCGCCGCCAAGATAAACGGTCTCGGGCTGCCATGGCCAATCCTCAGCCGCGATTTCCGAGCAGAGCGCTGCCAGGTAATCCTGCTCCAACTCAGCTGGAAACACGCCTGACGCGAAGTTACAATAGGTGCACTTCTGGGCACAAAACGGATAGGAGATGTAAACGCCGGGCATCTACAGAGAAACTTCTTCTCCCAATTGCTTGGCGATGGCTTCCTGGATCAGCTCGGTGAGTGACTGGCCGGTAGCGGGGAGCACAAACGCGCTTTCAACGCTGTCCCAATCCAGTTTATAACTCTTGGAGTGCGCCGAAACCCAGATTTGGCTGACCGGGGCGTTGGGGCTGATGACGAATTTCGCCGGAGGAGATTCAAATTCGATGGCGAGCGCGCCGGAGTTGAAGTCCACCTCAAATTCGGCGACATCGGAAGCGGCGGCCAGCTTTTTGTAGAGCGAGGTCAGCGATTCGTCTGCTAGCTTTTTGAACTCCTGGTCGTCCATAGAGAGGTGGCTCGAACCTCAATTCTAGCGGAAAAGCGGGAATCGTGACCGTTGGCGACTGGTTATGAAGGATTTAGCGACTTTGGAGGGTCCCGGCGCATCTGCTAATCTTGGACCGGCACTGATCATGGAAGCAGCTTGTTTACGCCACACTGAGATTCCGCACACCTCCAAGCTGTTCTCCGATTTCCAGTACCATTTCGATCGGGTTTCGCGCTTTTATTCTTACCATCCCGGTGATCCCGCTGCTTACGTTGCAGCGGCAAAGGAGCTGGCGTATCCGGCGGACCGTCGCGCGGAATTGGTGACGATGTTGCGCGCGCGTAACGGTAACAGCGCGTCGCTCGATTTATTGGCGCGTCCGGAGACGGTAGCGGTGGTGACGGGTCAGCAGGTGGGTCTGTTTTCCGGTCCTGCATACACCATTCACAAGGCGCTGACGGCGGTCCGCTTAGCTGAGCAGTTGAATGCTCAGGGAATTCCCGCTGTCCCAATCTTCTGGCTGGCCACCGAAGATCACGATTTCGCCGAAGTGAATCACAGCTACATTTTTGGTCCGGACCATCGGCCCGTCGCGCTGAAAGTGGATAGTCAGAACGGGACGGAACGTCCGGGCGGCACTATTCCCGTTGTCGCGCCGCCGTTGGATCAGTTGAGAGAGACGCTGGCCGCTTTTCCGTTTGGCGCGGATGTTGCCGGAATGGTGGCCGAATCCTACCAGCCGGGCGCGACACTTGGCGCGGCATTTCAAGCATTGCTCGAGCGATTGTTAGCGAAGCGCGGTTTGTTATTTATCGATCCGCTGGATCATGGCGTGCGCCGAATGGCTGCGCCTTTATTGCGAGAAGCGTTGCGCGACGGTCCGAAACTTCAGGCGATGCTTTTGGAACGAAACCGGGAGCTCGAAGCCGCGGGGTATCACGCCCAAGTTCACGTGGAGGCGAAAACTTCGCTGGTGTTTCTGCTGGAAGGGGAACGGCGCATCACGTTGCGGCGTCAAAACGGCGATTATGCCTCCAAAGATCGCCACTATTCGACCGCGGAATTGATGGATCAGGCGGAACACCTCTCGCCCAACGCGCTGCTGCGTCCGGTGGTTCAGGATTATATTCTGCCGACCCTGGCGTATGTGGGCGGTCCTGCGGAGCTGGCCTACATGGCGCAATCGCAGACGCTCTATCAAGATTTGCTGCACCGCATGCCGGTGATGCTGGCGCGCAGCGGATTCACGCTGCTGGATTCGAGGACCTCCAAGCTGATGGGTAAATACCAGCTCACGCTACCGAATCTTTTCCACGGCGAGGATGGTGTGCGCGAGCTAATCGCACGAAAGCTGATTCCACCGGCCGTAGCTCGCGAGTTCGAAAAAATTCAAACAGCCACTGCCCGATCGCTGGATGAACTGGCGGTAACCCTGCATTCTTTTGACGCCACGCTGGCCGCGGCAGCCGAGAAGAGCCGCGCGAAAATCCTTTATCAGCTTTCGAAGCTGGAAGGCAAAACCGGACGGGAAACGCTGAAGCGGGACCAGCGCGCCATTGAGGATGCCAGCTATATGTCAGGTTTAGTCTTCCCCGAGAAACATCTGCAAGAGCGATTCTATTCGATACTCCCGTTTGTCGCGAAGCACGGTTTGGGCTTGATGGACACGCTGTACGCAAACGTCAATCTGGATTGCCCGGATCATAAAGTGCTGGTGGTGAACTGAGGCCTTCGGCCGTTTCTGGTTTCTCGTTTCTGGTTTCTCGTGTTACGCTCGGAATTCAAGTCATCATGAGAATCAATAGCGTGAAGAAAGCACTGGCCGATGGCAAAGTGCAATTGGGCTGCGGATTCGGCCAGCTTCGCTCGCAGGATGTCGCGCGCATTCTGGCGGACGCGGGATTTCAATGGGCGTTCATCGACACCGAACACGGCGGATTCGATCTCGAGACAGTGCAGGATATCTGCCGCATCTCGGTGCTAGTGGGATTGTGTCCCATCGTGCGCGTGGCGGAGCTCCAGTACTCATTGGTCACCCGGGCACTCGATGCGGGCGCCCAGGGGATTATTTTCCCGCGCGTTGAGTCAGCGGACGTGCTGGCCAAGGCGATCAGTTGGATTAAGTATCCGCCGCTCGGCATTCGAGGATTCGGATTGACGGCGCTGCAGGTGGACCACGAGAAAGTGACCATCCCGCAAATCATCGAGCACATGAATGCGAACACGATGGTGGTAATGCAGATTGAGACCAAGCGCGCCGTAGAGGCTCGCGACGAACTGTTGGCGGTACCGGGAATCGATGCAGTGATGGTGGGTCCGGCGGATCTTTCGGTTTCGCTCGGCGTGGGCGGCGAGTTCCAGCATCCGCTGATGGTGGAAGCCATGGAAAAGATTCGCGACAGTTGCGTGGCGCATGGCGTGGCGCCGGGGACGCAGACTCGTTCGGTGCCGCAAGCCAAATTCTGGCGCGAGCGCGGCATGCGATTCCTAGGCTGCAGCAACGAGACTGGAATGCTGTACGAGCGCGCGTGCGAGTTGGTGCGCGAGCTGAGCTGAGGCTGGTATACTCGAAGTCGTCCCACCTGATGCACTCGCTGGAGTGGCGGAACTGGCAGACGCACGGGACTCAAAATCCCGCGGCCTTCACGGTCATGAGAGTTCGACCCTCTCCTCCAGCACCAATTATTCCAATTTGAAATCGGCGCGTCTCGAAGGCCCAAGCCGCGGCCCCATTGAATCGAAACCCTGAACGAGCGCAGCTTCTTTATTTGAAACGTCTTCTTCCGCCTGGGCGGCGGGGCGGTTCACATTCATGAAATCGCCGTCCGAGGCTCGATGGTGAGCTGTGAAGCAAATGCAAGTGACGTGTTCATCGTATTGACCAAGACAAGCGCCTTAGTCAGAACAGGTCAAGAGTCGCGGTTAACCAAGAGGGTGCCTCGTCGGCTAGGAAGCAGATCTCGCCGTTACGCGCCTCCAAGACAAGGGGATGGCTCGCGTCAGTGGAGGTATTGTCATACACCCAAAGGATGTCCATCTCCAGAACAGCTCGCCGGAGGTTTCGTAGGCTCGCCTCATAGATTCGCCTCAGCGTGGTCTCTGAAGCGCTGTGGCCACCAGCGTCGGCGCGGGCCTTGACTCGCTCAAGGTGGCTTGCGAAATCCCGAAGAGCAAGGTATCGCATCTCAATCACGAATCCAGCCTGCTTAGCGACGCGTGCCTGATCGAATGTTACGTCGCTGCGGAGCGTCGGCTCGATCGCGAAGCCGATGCGTTTCTCAATCGAGCCTGAGATGAATGCCTCGAACTCACGGTTGACAATCTTGCGAATCTCGTTCGAGATGTTGACATATGAGCCGCCGTTTAGTTCGGCGGCGCGATCATCGGCATTGAAGTAGGAGACTCCAAAGCTGGAAACGGGATATAGGGTCGATTTACCGCTCCCGGGGGGACCGGCGACCACTATCATTCTGGGGATCATCAACCGCCGAAATCACGATCCTTACCTTCTTGCATGTCGGCGGGAAGATCCGTCCGAATTCGGCGACCTTGGCGGTCAATGATGCCCTGCTCCTGAAGCTTGCGTACAGCCGCCTTGCCGCGCTCGACAGCCACAGCATGATGCGGGTCTTCGGTGGGTCTCTGATTCCTGGCCTTTGGAAGCGGAATCGTCTTCACACTTCATAGTTTAGCTCCTTGTGCGATTCGCCGCGCGACTAGCTCAACGAAGCTCGAACAGGGCGCCTGGGTCATCGCCAGAAATCACGTACTGTTGTCAAAGTCCCCCCCCGGCCGCCATTCTCAGGTTCATCAGCCCAGCACCATATATTCTATTTTGAAATCAGCGGGTGCCGAAGGCTGTATCCAGCGACGAACCTGCTATCGTGAAATAGAAAGCTGGCAGCGTGTGCAGTTGTAGACAATCACGATGACCGTCACCGTCAAAAATAAGAAACCGCTTGTGGTCCCTCCCGCGGTCCGGCGGCGGGCCGGCCTGAAGAGCGGCCAGGAAATCGAATTCAGGGTGTCCGGCAGCGTGATCACGATACTTCCAAAATCCCCGGCTGCGGACGACGAGTACACGCCGGAACAACGACGCATCATCGACGCGCGCCTCAATAAGGCCGATGAAGACATCAAAGCCGGCCGTGTTCACGGCCCCTTTTCCACTCACAGAGAGTTCATCACCTCCCTGCACAAGGAAGCCAAGAAGCTGAACGGAAGAAAAACCAAGCGTTCTGTCTGATGAAGCTCCTCCGCACTACGCATTTTGAGCGGAGTTACGCAAAGGCACCGAATGCAATTACGACGAAAGCAAGGATCGATGGCAGGCCAGGGTCAACGACGACTGGCGTTTTTATTTCATCATTAAAGACGACGCCTACATACTCCAGGACATCGTCCGCCATCCGAAATGATTTCCGCGCGTCAACAGCGGCTATGATCGATGGATGAAACGGGCAGCTAAGGAACGAAGCGTATCGAAGCCGCTAATCGGTCCGTGAGGGAGTTTGTGCTGGAAAGTGCGCTTGCGGGTGCGGAACAAACGTTGCCCGATCGGCAGCGTTTCGGCTTGGGCGCTGGGCATTGGAGAGCTTTTCGGGCGGCTCTTGCTGCGCCTCACCGTCCCTCGCGCCGATTGGCAAACCTTTTAAAGGAGCCGAGCGTATTTGACCGCGGCGGGGTGTAGCGCCAAGGGCGCTTTACGAGCATATCTACTTCAGTCCGATCACTGCTTAAGCGATTTCAAATACGCGAGAACCGCTTCGGCATCCGGGCGCGTCATGCGAAAGGGCGGCATGGGAGGGTCGGGGCGAGCGCCAGTGCGGGAGATTCCCGTCATGAGCAGGCGGACGAACTCTTCATCGGTGCCCGGCGGTCGGCCGGCTAGCCGCGGTTCCACTACGGCCCAATTGGGAACAGGGTAGGACGCCTGAATCTGTGTGGGTCCGCCTAGCAACCAATTTTCGCGCTTGCCTTCCCCGTTCTGGTTCCACGGTGTGTGGCAGCGGCCGCACATCGCCACCGATTCGACAATGTATCTGCCGCGCTCGATGGCGCCGGCGTCCGGAGCCTTCGTCTTCTTCGCATCCTGGGCTACCACGCTCCGCGAGGGCGCAACGGCGAACAGGAGAAAAACCGCGATCGCGGTTCCAGCAATTGTCTTCATAGGGAGGATTCTATCAAGTAGCTTGTCACTCGCGCTAACGTCAGGCGCTAACATCTTAAGTTGAAGCTCGCATCCGGAACTCGAACGCTTGCGGCGGCAATCTGCGCCATCGCTCTGGCCGCGCAGACTGTAGATCCCGAAGCTCGGCGCCGTCAAGCTTTCGAAGCGGGCGAAGCGGCCATGCACCGCGGCCAGTGGGCTGAAGCGGAGAAGAAATTTCTAGAAATCGTGGCGATGGCGCCGGGCGATGTGGGCGCGCACGCCAATCTCGGCGTGATCTACATGCGCCAGCAAAAATGGAAGCGCGCGCTCGACGAACTCCACGCCGCCGAGAAGCTGGCTCCGCAAATTCCTGGAATCCGTCTCGATATCGGCTTGGTCTACTATCGCGAAGGCGAGTATCACAAAGCGATCGCGCCTTTCGAATCCGTGCTGCGGGATCAGCCGGATTCCGAGCAAGCCCGGCATCTGGTGGGCCTGTGCTATATGTTCGACGAACGCTATGCCGATGCGACCGCTGCGCTGGAGCCGTTGTGGCCTTCGCTGAACGGCGATTTGAGTTATCTGTACGTGCTGGCTGTGGCGGCCGGCAATGTCGATCGGCACGATCTGGAAGAGAAATCGCTGGCGCGGTTACTCGAAGTGGGCCAGAATTCGCCCGCGCTGCATTTGTTGTTGGGCAAAGCGTACTTGAATCGCGGCGACGACGACAAGGCGCTGGCGGAGCTGGAACAGGCTGCGCAGGCCGACGCGAAATTGCCGATGGTTCACTACAACATCGGCATCATTTACAAACGCAAGCGCGACTTGGACAAAGCCAAGGAAGAATTCCTCAAGGACATCGCAGTGGAACCGGACGTGGCTTACAACTACGACGAACTTGGAACCATGTGCCTGGCCTCGGAACAGAATGTCGAGGCGCGGCGCTACTTCGAGCAGGCTCTGCACCGCAATTCGCAGATAGGAACATCGTGGTACGGGCTGGCGAAGATCGATAAAGCGGAGAAGCATTACGCCGAGGCGCTCAAAGCGCTGGATTCGGCCGGCGCCATCGATCCGAAAAGCGCCAGCGTTCACTATCTGCGCGCACAAATCCTGACGCAATTAGGCCGCAAAGCCGAAGCGCTAACGGAATTTGCAACTGTGCGCCGACTTCAGAGTGAAACGGCCGGCAAGCTGGAGCGGGACATTAGCGGCGGCAAGTATCGCGATCCTCAGCTTCCGACCGAAGTGAAGTAATGTGGAACAGAAATAATATATAGTGGACCTCGGATGCAGCGCCGCTCATTTTTGATTCAGTCGTTAGCCGCTGGCCTAAGCGCGCAGACAACCACGGCCCTCTCCGATCGCATCGGGATCTCGAGTTGGAGCTTCCATAATTTCTTTTCCTCCACGCTGGATGAGAAGCTGCCGAAGCTGACGAAATCGTGGGACCTTCGCGATTTTCCGGAAATGATCGCCGACCGCTATCGCGTGCATCAGCTCGAGATGGTGGCGCCGCATTTTGAATCGACCAAACTTTCTTACGTGCGTGAAGTGAAGAGCCGGCTGGCGCGCGCTCATTCGCATCTGATGAATATTCCGGTGGACATCGACGAGCTCGGCGTCAAAGGCGGGCTTTCGGATCCCGATCCGAAGATCCGGGAGACCGCGATTTCAGCGTGTACCAGATGGATTGACATTGCGCAGGAGCTGGGCGCGAAATCGGTGCGCTGCGATCCGGGCGAAATGAATCGAGCGGACCTTTCGAATACTATCGGGTCCTATAAAAAGCTGGCTGCTTACGCGGGCTCGAAGAACCTGTACGTGATTATCGAAAACCATGGCGGTGTCGGATCGGAACATCCGGAGGATCTGGTGAAAGTGTTTCAGGCGGTGGGCGAGCATTGCGGCGCGCTTCCGGACATGGGCAATTTTCCCGACGAAGCCACGCGGCAGCGCGGTTTGCCGTTGCTGTATCCGTATGCGCCCACGGTGTCACACGCCAAAGGCCTGGAGTTCGATGAGCACGGCATAGAAAGAGCATTCGATTTTCCGCGCGCCATGCAGGCGGCGAAAAAAGCAGGTTTTAAGGGCGTCTTCTCGGTTGAATATGAAGGTACGGGCGATGCGTATACCGGCGTTCAAAACGTTGTGGATGAACTGGTGAGGTATCTATGAAAGAAACTCGTCGAACTTTTCTTGAAAGCACGCTGGCGACTGCGGCTCTGGCAAGCATGGGCAGCGCGGCCGCGCAATCGCGAGCGAATGTCACCATCGGTATTATTGGCGCGGGCATCCGTGGGTTGGAGCTGATGGGAGTGGCGCTTGAGGCAGGCGCAAAGGTGGCCATGGTATGCGATCTTTACGACGGCCATTTTCGCCGCGCGCAGGAACTGCAGAAGAATACTCCCACCACCCGGGATTTCCATGAAGTACTGGCGCGGCCGGATATCCAGGCCGTTCTGGTGGCAACCTCGGACCATTGGCACGCACCGGTGGCCGTTGCCGCCATGCGCGCGGGCAAGGACGTCTACTGCGAAAAACCGATGGCGCACACCATTCCGCAAGCGCTGGAGATGGCCGCGGTATCCCGCGAAACCGGCCGACTGGTGCAGGTGGGCAGCCAAAGCGTCAGCATGACTTCCACGCATAAAGCCAAAGAATGGTTCGACTCGGGCGCGATCGGAACTGTGTTCATGGCGCAGTGTTCGATCTATCGGCCGAACGCCATCGGCGCCTGGCGATATCCGGTTCCACCCGATGCTTCGCCCGAAACCATCGATTGGGAACGCTACCTGGGCAATGCTCCGAAACGGCCGTTCGACGCAGCGCGCTTCTTCCAGTTCCGCAATTGGTGGGATTATGGCACCGGGATCGCCGGCGACGAATATGTCCATCTGCTTTCACGAGTGCACTACGTTTTGGGAGTGCAATATCCGCTGAGCGCGGTGGCGTACGGCGGCATTTACAAATGGAAGGGCGACCGCGATGTGCCGGACATCCATAACACGCTTTACGATTACGGCAAGTTCCAGGCGCAGGTGAGCGCGAATCTGGTTTCGAACTGGGAAGGCGGCGAGATAGTGCGCTTCATGGGCGATCGCGGGACCATCGAGCTTACTGAAGAGGGCGCCAAGCTGATTCCCTACAATCCCGTGGAAGATTACGAATATCCGCTCGAGAGCTGGCCCAAAGACACCAAAGACAAGTTCATGGCTAAGCACAAAAACGATCCGGAGGCGGACATTGGGACTGCACGGAAACAGCCGCAGCGAAAAGTGGAAACTTTCAGCCAGGACCACGAGGGCACGCTGGAGCATATGCGGAATCTCTTCGAGTGCATGCAAACGCGACAGCAACCGGTGGAGAACGTCAGCTTCGGTTGCGGCACGGCAGTGGCTTGCCATATGGCGAACATCTCATACCGCGAGCAGAAACGGGTGTTCTGGGATGCGGATTCCGCTAAGTTGAGCACATGAGGTTGCCAGTGCGCTAACGCCCTTACAGGCGGATTACGATTTGGTCATGTAAGCCGATATCCTCTTGACAAACAACCAGATACGGATTAGTATAAATCCATTAGTCTCTGGAAAGGGTACCTATGCTTCAACGTTTGAAGTCTCTTGCTCTTGTTGTAATCTTTGCTGCGCCACTGCTGGCGCAAAATAGCGGTTCCATTACGGGAACGGTTCGAGACGCGTCCGGTGCGGTGGTTCCCGGCGCTAGTGTGACCGTCACCAACGTCGATAGAGGCACGTCCATCGCGACCAAGACCAACTCCGACGGCGATTATCTGGTTGGAGGGCTACCACCGGGACACTACAACGTCGCCGTGATGCAAACGGGCTTCAAGCAGTTTAAGTTGGCGGAGCCTATCACGCTGGATGTTGCGGAGAAGGCCAAGCAAGACGCCACGCTTCAAGTTGGCGAAATGGCGACGGAAGTGTCGGTCGAGGCCAACGCCGTCCAAGTGCAAACAGAATCTCCCGAGCTTTCGAGTGTCGTGACCGGGAAAGAGATCACCCAGATTGTTCTCAATGGCCGCGACTTCGCTCAGTTGGCGACGTTGTCTCCGGGCGTGAGTAACCAAACCGGTCAGGATGAAGGCACGGTGGGGGTCAATGGGAACGTCAGCATGAGCATTAATGGAGGCCGCACCGAGAACAACGCCTGGGAATTGGACGGCGGCGACGACATGGACAACGGCAGCAACCAGACGTTGAACGTTTACCCTAGCGCGGACGCAATCGGGGAATTCAGGGTGCTCACCTCCAACTACGGCGCGCAATACGGCCGCAATGGGTCCGGGACCATCGAGACGAGCATTAAATCGGGCGGCAAAGACTACCATGGCGATGTTTACGAGTTCCTGCGCAATAACGATTTCAACGCACGGAATTTCTTCCAGTCTTCGGTGCCCGAGTACAGGAAAAACGACTTCGGCTACACATTGGGCGGTCCTGTGTACATTCCGAAGGTTTACAACAAAGACAAGAACAAAACGTTCTTCTTTTTCTCCGAGGAATGGCACAAAGATCTAGTTCCCGGTCAAACTTTCAATCAACCGCTTCCCTCGGCGCAGGAACAGACGGGCAACTTCGCGGATGTATGTCCCGCCGCTGGTTCCATTGTGAACAAGACCGGTTTCCCGGACTGCCCGGTAAACCCGAAGACGCACTCGTACTTCCCGAATAACATTGTCCCGATTGACCCGAATGCCGCAGCGATCCTGACCCTGCTGCCGCAACCGAATTCGGGCAGCGGTTTGAGCTCACGGTATTTCGCTGCTCCGGCGCAACTGACCAACTGGCGTGAGGAGTTGGTCCGAATCGATCACAACTTCAGCGACAAGGTTCGATTCTTCGGGCACTTCATCCACGATTCGTGGAGCACCGAGACCCCAACGCCACTCTGGGGCAACGGGGCCTCATTCCCCACAGTGGGTACAAACTTCGTCGGGCCCGGCGTTAGCATTGTTGCAAATCTGGCAGCAAACATCTCGCCCACCTTGCTGAACGAGTTCACGTTCGCCTACACCACCGACCACATCTTCCTGAATGCGGTTGGGCCGGCGCAGCGGCCGTCCAGCATGACCATGACCGGCCTTTACAACAATGGGTTCGGCGGGTTGCTTCCCGCGGTCAGCGTGGGCGGAGGTGTCGGTTACGATACCGGTGGATTCTCTCTGGATACCGGATATTTCCCCTGGAACAACGCGAACCCGACTTACACCTACAAAGACCAGATCAGTAAGATCATGGGGTCGCACAATTTCATCTTTGGGGCCACTTGGGTGGCCGGCCAGAAGAACGAAGAGAACAGCCCTTACGTTCAAGGCATTCTCGCCACCTCCAATACTTCCGCGGTAACCACCGGCAACGCGTTCGCGGACCTGTTGCAGGGAGACTTCGCTTCCTATACGCAAACCAACTCCAAGATCAAATACTATAACCGGTTCAAGACTCTGGAACCTTACTTCCAGGACGATTGGCATGTGACGCCGCGACTGACTTTGAATCTCGGGCTCCGTATAAGTTTGTTCGGCACATATCACGAAAAGTATTTCCAGGCGTATAGCTTCAACCCAGCGGCCTACAGCTTGACGAACGCGCCGCAGATCGACGTATCCGGAAGTATTACAGGGCAAGCGGGAGCTCTGGTTCCGGGTGTCGGCAATCCGTATGACGGCATCCAACAGTGCGGGAAGGACGGAACTCCGCGAGGTTGCGTAGCAGGGCATTTGTTCAACCCCGCTCCCCGCGTCGGCTTCGCTTACGATCTGTTCGGTGATGGAAAGACCTCCATTCGTGGAGGCTACGGCATATTCTTTGAGCACACCAACGGCAACGAAGGAAACACCGAGCAGTTGGAAGGCAGCGCTCCCTTGGTGCTGACTTCCGAACAGTTCAACATCAGCAGCTATACGAATATTGGCGGAGGCCTTGCGTTCCCGCTGAATCCGAATGAAATTCCCACCCACGCCCTGTGGCCTTATGTCCAGCAGTGGAACGTTAGCATTCAGCGTGAAGTGATGCGCTCCACGGTACTGACGGTAGCCTATGTCGGCAATAAAGGCACGCACCTGGGCGTGCAAGTAAACGCAAATCAGCTTTATCCGATTACGGAGGCGCAGGATCCGTTTCTGCCCGGACAGCCGCTCACCGCTGCCAACTGCGCTAGCGGATTGGTCAACGGTGTCGCTCCCACTGGCCAGGCGGGAATTCAATTCAGCGTCGCGTGCGGCGCTAACGCGGCTCCATACCGGCCGTACATCGGCTACAACAACATCAGGAACACAGTATATGGTGGGAACTCCAGCTACAACGCGATGCAGGTCTCTTTGCGCCGGCATGTGGGGCGGCTCAGCCTGGATCTGGCCTATACCTGGAGCCATTCGCTCGACGATGAATCCGATTACGGCAGCGGCAACTTCCTGAACTCGTACAATTTGAGTCAAAACAGGGCCAGCTCGGACTTCGATCAGCGCCAAATACTCAACATCGGCTACGTCTATGACCTGCCATTCTT
The DNA here is from genome assembly GCA_003166875.1 of Bryobacterales bacterium. Lineage (GTDB taxonomy): Bacteria > Acidobacteriota > Terriglobia > Bryobacterales > Bryobacteraceae > Palsa-89. The sequence goes on from PMUN01000223.1 coordinate 18,177, forward strand.
CACGCAAAAGGGCCTCGTGCACTCGATATTGGGCGGCTGGCAGTGGTCGGGATTGACCACCTGGCAAACCGGAACGCCGTTCAGCGTGACCGACAGCCTCTACGGCGCGGGGGTAGGTAATTCACTCGGTACGGGGGCCATGTTGAATATTGTCGGAAATCCCTATGCGAGTACCGCGGCTCTAAACAATCAGCCGGGTGTGGTCGGCCCGCTCCTCTACAATCCCCTGGCATTCGCAGAGCCGCAAGGCTTGACCTTTGGCGACGCTCAGCGCAACATCTTGAACAATCCCAGCCGAACCAACTTCGACATGGGACTAATAAAGCACTTTGCGATCACGGAAGCGAGATACTTTGAGTTTCGCGCTGAGGCCTTTAACGTGTTCAACCATACGCAGTGGCTCAACCTCGGCGGCCTGAATGGCAACGGGACCACCTCCACAAGCTGTTTTGGGGGGCCGGATAACTCAGCCGGAGCTGCCAGCTGCCTTGCGAACAGTAGCCTTTTTAGACCTGGCGGTGCGCACAATCCGCGCATTCTGCAGCTTGCGCTGAAGTTTTTCTTCTAGCGGCGATTTCGGCGGGAGAGGGTTACTTCACCTTCTCCCGCACATTGAACTCCAGCTTCCAGCGGCGTCCATCCCTGGCGACAGACCACAATTGCAGCATTCCCGTTTCCGTTACCACTGTTTCTAAAGTGACCGGCACAAATTCGCCTGCATTGCCTGCTGCCGGGAGACAAACTTCGATCGGCGACAGCTCTTCCAGATCGCCGGCGATGTCGTCCAGCATGGCGCCGGCGGCGTCGTTCTTGCGAATGGCCGATTGGAAGAAGCGGAACTCGGCGGGCTCACCTACGGTTAAACCAAACTCGCGATCCTTCAACTGCAGGGAACTGCCTTCCTCCATGCCGAAGGGAGCTACGGCGAGCGCTTTGAACGGGACAGGCATGCCTGGGACGGCGGGCATGGCGCTTTCGATGCCGACGTAATAGGTGCGCGGTACTCCGCCGCGGATGCGCACGCCTCGACCTTCACGGGCCAATCCATAATAAGCGGCGCCGCGCGCGACGGCACGCATCAGATCCTCACCGACGAGGGGAACCACGGGCGCGAGACCCTCTTCCGCCAGCCAGCCGTTGAGGACTTCGAGAATCCGGCGCCGCACCAATCCGGCGCGAAGGACGCCGCCGTTGAAGAGGACATGCGTGGGCGCAGCCAGGCCGCTGGATCCCCGGCGCACCGAACCATGCTCGGATTGAGCGGCTTGCTGGCGCAGGAATCGCGCCAGGTGGCGAGTGATGGCAGCATCGGCGGCATAGGGCAGCCCAATCTCGGCCAGGCCCATCTTCCGCCGTTGCGGCATGTCTTGGCTGGAAACCACCGGGAGAAAACCTTCGCCCAGGATGCGGTCGATATCCTCGCGCAGCAGTTTCGTTTTGATGGTGCCACCCACTAGTCCGGTCCCGCGCCCGAGAATCGTCACCGGATGCTCGCGTTTCTTGTTGTCTTCCTCGAGCAGGCGTTCCTTGGCCAAGCGGCACTGCTGCCACAGCGCGTGCAACTGCATGGCATCCAGCTTGGTTCCTTGCGCCGCCAGTTGCTGCTCCAAATGGCGAGCCAGAGCGAGGTCGACGTTATCGCCGCCGAGCAGGATGTGCTCACCCACCGCGACGCGCTCGAGTTGCAGCTCGCCCGCTTGCTCTGTCACCGCGATCAAGGTGAAATCGGTGGTGCCTCCGCCGATGTCGACTACCAGAATCAAGTCGCCCACTTGAACCCGCTCGCGCCAGTCGGGATGCCGCTCGATCCAGGCGTAGAAGGCGGCCTGCGGTTCCTCCAGCAGCAATGGATTTTGATATCCGGCCTCTTGCGCTGCTTGCAACGTAAGCTCGCGCGCCACGGCGTCGAACGAGGCCGGCACGGTTACCAGCACCTGCTGCTTTGCGAACGGCGCGTCCGGCATCTTCTGGTCCCAGGCGGCGCGCAGATGCTCCAGATATCGCCGCGATGCCTCCACTGGTGAGATTTTATCGAGACCTTGCGGCGCGTTCAAAGGCAGAATGGGTGCCGTGCGATCGACGCCGGCGTGGGACAGCCAGGATTTTGCGGACGCGACCAGGCGGCTGGCTACTTCAGCGCCTCGTTTCTGCGCCAGCGCACCTACGACGTAGCGCGGAGTTTCGTCCCACGGCAGCGCGATAGAGCCAGCCGGAAAATCGGCCGAGCCGGGGATATAGAGAAAGGACGGGAGCAGCGACTGGTCGCGCACTTCGCCCGGGTTCACCAGTTGGGGAAGCTCGATGACTGTGACTGGCGGGGATTCGCGAGGGTCGCCAGCGGCCGGCGCGCAGGCTAGGGCGCAGTTGGTGGTTCCGAGATCGATTCCGATGACGTATTGCTGTGACAAGCTTCAGTGTAGCTTGCCCGCTCCGTACAATAGTCTTATGCTCACCCGTCAAAAAGCGGTCCGCCAGAGCATCACGTTACCCGCTTCAGTTGCAAAAGAAGTTCGGAACATGGCCAAACGTCAACATCTAAGTGCCAGTCGAATGCTGGTAACCCTCGTCGATCAAGGCGTGCAAGCACGAAAACAACAGCGGAAAGCCTTGTTTGAACTGATCCACCGTTTCCGGGCGAGTGGCGATCCCGAGGAAGTCGCGCGGTTAGGCGATCAGCTGGGCCGTATGGTCTTTGGCGAATGAATGCCGAAAATAACTGGCTCATGCTCTGGATAGCCGCCAACCCAGAAGTCCCGGACGGCCCCTGGTTTAAGGATTTTCGATCCTTTATCCTACCAGCCAGAACACAATCAGCGCTTCCTGGCTGCCGCCATCTCTGCCAATTTCTTCCCGCAGGGTGCGTAGCTGAACACTGCGTCCGGCATTCGTCGCAGGATAGGAATCGGCCAGCCGCTGGGCAACTGTTTTGAGATATCCGGTAGCACGAGCCAGACTGACGCCGGGCTTCAAGCGGGCGATTACACGCAAGTAGCGAGTATGCCGGTCATCACTCAGCGTGAGGGGCATCCACAGTTTGACCGGTCCCATCAATGGCAGGTGGAATCCTTTCGGCATGATTCCAACTATCGAGACGCCCGCTCCGTCGATTTGAATTGTCTTGCCGACCAGCCCCGGATCTCCGCTAAAACGGTTCTGCCATAGTTCATAACTCAGCACGACCACGCGGGGCGCACCGGGCTGTTCCTCCTGCCGGAAAAAGCCTCGACCTTGTTGCGGTGTTACTCCCAGCATGCGAAAGAACTCCGCGCTTACGCGTGCACCAGCGATAGGCTCGTCCCCGTTCTCGAGCATGAAGGCCGCGGAAAGCCATCCGCATATATCCTCAAAGACGCCGTTCTTTTGCGTCCGCCAATCATCCAAATCCCCGGCGGAAGTGACGCCCGTCCACTTGCCCTTGACATCCGCCGAATCAATCACGACCAATTGATTGGGATTCGCATAGGGCAACGGCTTCAGCACCCAAGCGTTCACAACGCTGAATATCGCCGTGTTTGCGCCGATGCCGAGCGCCAAGGTCAGCACCGCGATGGCAGCAAAACCGGGACTCTTCCGGAGCATACGCGCGGCATAGCGCAGATCCTGCAGTGTCTCATCCCAAAGCCTGAGCCCGCGCGCCTCGCGGCATTCTTCCTTGAGCGGCTGCAGATGTCCGAACTCGATGCGCGCCTGACGCTCGGCTTTTTCTCTGGGGATGCCAGAACCAACCAGGTCCTCGGTGTATTTCGCGATATGAAAGCGCAACTCGGCGTCCATGTCGCCTTCCATGCGATTCCGGCGGAGTGCGCCGTCCAGAATGCATTTCGCACGCGCCAGAACGCTCATGATTTCTCCGGCTCCGCGTTCAACACGCCAACCACTCCCGCGCTCAAGCGATTCCAGTTTTCGGTTTCCAATTTCAACTGGCGCCTGCCTTCGGCCGTCAGCCTGTAATATTTGGCTTTGCGATTGTTCTCACTCTCGCCCCATTCGGCCTTGATCAAGCCGCGGTACTCCAGCCGGTACAAGGCCGGATAGAGCGACCCCTGTTGAATCTGGAGGCGATCCTGGGATAGCTGCTGAATGCGGATCAGGATGCCTAGCCATGCATGGGCTCAAGCGAAATGGATTTCAGAATCAGCATCTCGAGCGTGCCCTGGAGCAGGTCTGGTTGTTTGCTCACTGAACGACCTCCTAGATCATCTAGGGGAGATTGCACCCGGCTCTCTCCTAGATTGTCAAGGGGTACGGAGGGGCATGGTTTGTCAGCTCGCGGTTCGCATAGAGCACCGACTCCCTCACGGTCGCGGTTCGGTAACACTCTTTCCGAACCGCGAGCGTAAGCGACCGGTCGTTGCTATATTTTTTCACGGCTTCTGATTCTGAAGATTCCGACCAATACGATCACGGCGGCGGACATCATCGGCACGGCCGGAACACCGCCTAACGCGAGTCCGGCCCCGAGCGCAATGAGAAGTCCACTCGATGGCACCAGGAAAGCGGCCCGGCCGTACTCAAGACGCCGCAGTGCCGACATGAAGACCGCGAGCACGAACAAGTCCCCCACGCCGACCACTGCCGTCAGGCCTAGGTGCGGCACTGGTACGCTGAGGGAAAGGTACACCAGCAGCGAGCTTTTGTTCGCGTGACTGGCTTCGAGAATCGCCCTTGTTACGCCGCCGGTAAACGAGATAGCATCGGCGATGCCTGCCGCAAGGGCGAACGCGATCAGTGCCGGTGTTGAACGTAGCATCTGCCCCAATACCGAACCTGCCAGTATTCCCGTAGCCAGGACAAACAAATCCGCGACCAAGAAAGCTGAGGGGCGCCAAAAGCAAATAGCCACATATGCGACGAGTACAAATAGCGCCGCCCTACGAACCGCGCTGGTGCTTGCGGCTCCCGCCAGTCGTACGCCTAGCCAAACCAACACGCAGGCGATGACCACGGTCGCGGCTGCTATCCCGGCCAGTGCACGCACGGCCTCATTCTATCTCGCCTTTTGCGGGGAACCTGCGCCTTGCTGACCCGCGGGGCTCGGAAAGATGCTTTCGCAGGACCAGACAGCACGCTAGATAGCCTGCAGAATGTATGCCCGGCGATAACGGTCGCCCTTAACGAGTGGCTCCCAACATGCGTTCCAGCCGCACGACGATATCCCTGAGCGCCTCTGCTTGCCCACTCAATTCCTCGCCTGCGGCGGCGCTCTCCTCTGCTTGAGCCGCTGTCGCCTGCGTAACTGTCTCCATCTGCATAATCACTTTGGATACCTGGTCGATGCCGCGCGCCTGCTCTTTACTTCCAATTTCCACCTCATCAACCAGCGTCTTCACTTTGGCAGCGCTTTCGGTAATCGATCGCACTGCTCCAATTACCTGATCGAGCTTGGCCTGACCGTCCTTCGATTTGCCGATGGACTCTTCGATCAATCCCGCCGTTTCCTGGGCGGCGCCGGCGCAACGCTGCGACAGATTTCGAACTTCATCGGCCACAACCGCGAATCCCATCCCAGCTTCACCAGCTCGTGCGGCTTCCACCGCCGCGTTCAACGCCAGAATGTTGGTTTGGAACGCGATCTCGTCGATAACCTTGATAATCTTTGAAATCTTGCCGCTGGAGTCGTTGATTTCGTTCATCGACGCGACCATCTGTTGCAGATTCCGGTTGGCTTGATCCACCCGCTGGGACGCCTCGACCATGTTCTCCGCCGCGGATTTGGAATTCTCCGCATTTTTGCCCGCCATCGCATTCACCTCTGTGCTTGCCGACGAAGTCTCTTCGAGAGACGCGGCCTGCTCGGATGCGCCTTGCGCCAAGGATTGCCCGGCGCTCGAAACCTGGGTGGCGGAGGCGGCCACTTGACGCGCTGCATCGCCGAGCGACTGTGTGATCTCGTTCAACTCTTTCGCGATTCCTCGTGTGAGGAAGTACGTAAGGAGCACGCCTGTAAGGAGAGCCGCCAAACAGGCGCCTGCCAGAGTCGCCGTGGCACGATGAAGTTGCGTTCCTGCCAGCGTGGCCGAGTCAGCGGTTCGCTGCCTTCCCGCATGGCTGAGGCGTCCCGCGGAGTCTACCATCGCGCCGCCCAGCCGCGCCCACTCGTTCAACAAGGCGGTGAACTCAGGTCCATGATTTTCATTTCTTTGCACGACGCCAATAATGCGCTCCAGCACTGGTTTGTAACTTTCGAAATCGCGGCGAAGTTGCTCGACCTCCGGTCTAAGCTCGGTCAACGAATCCGACTCCGCTATTATTCGCTGGAGCTTGGGCAGCTCGTCTTGCGCATTTCCAAATCGCTCCCAGCCCTTCTGCAAGGCGCCTGGCTTTTGTACCGTTACGAAGTAGATGAAGTGAATCCGGGCGTTGAGGAATTCGCTCTCGATCCGGGTCGCCAACTCACCCACAGGTAGGTAGCTGGAGGTTACAACTTCCAGCTTGCTCGAGGTTCTCGCTGTGATCCAGACGCCAAAACATCGTACGGCTATGGCCTGGAGCAGGACTCCCAGCACCCCGATACCGATCCTTTTTCCTATGGTCAATTGCAACATAACAACCGCTTTCTCCCGGCAAGCGCGCCTATAATACGCATCGGCGTAATTGGTGTCGTTTATAGCCGAAAACAGGCCAGCCATACCTCGCCTATCCTCCGCTTTTCCTAAGAACCTGCCGATCTAGTAAGGTAAGCCCAACGTCATGAGACCCAGCGCAGGCCAACGAACGAAGGCAGATGAAAACAATAATCTTATCCGTGTTCATCCGTGTTCATCCGTGGCCCTATTCTGCCTCTGCCTCGCAGCCGCTCTGTCCGCCCAAACCCGCCTAACCCTCCAACAAGCCGGGTCGCGCATGGCGCCGGATTGGACACCGGTCTACGATGGTAAAGAGGTGCTAGTGAGTGGGCAAGTCTCGGCGCCTCCAGTGTGGGTATCCGAGTCGCTCTACTTGGCTATTCAGGATCAGGCCGGCTATGGCCTGTTGCTGGAGGGCTCCGAGCGCCAGTTTCGTGATTTTGTTCCGGGTGATTGGGTGGAATCGCAAGGGCCCATCGCCCGGCACGCGGGTCTAGCTGTATTGATTCCGCGCACGCTCCGGCGAACCAGCCGCGCGGAGCCTCCGGCGGCGAAAATCCTCAGGCCTTCGGAGCTCGCATCATTTCGATACCTGGGCGTTCTAGTCACCACTGAGAGCGCGGTGGCGCAGGAAAAGGACAATACGGGCGGGGATCTGGTTTCGATCGGAGAGCGAGGCAGCTACATCGACGTGGTCCTGCCCCGGACGCGGCGCGATTCCTCGCCGCAGCCTTACGGATTTCACGCGGGTGACCGGATTCGCGTTACCGGAATCGACAGTCAGTTTTGCAGGCTGCCTCCCTACGACCGGTTCTTCCAGATTCTGGTGCCGGGTCCGGCCTTGATAACCGTGGTGGAGAAAGCCTGGATGATTCCCCCTCCGTTGCTGCTGGCCTCCGTGATGCTGGCGGCCGCTCTGCTTGCGATCTGGTGGTTTCGGGAGCGCAGGATGGCCTCGCTACGCCGGCGCATGCGCGTTTTGAATTCGCTGGGCGAGGATGTGATCGGCGCCGCGTCACCCGCGGAAATTCTGCGGCGGCTGGAGATGACGCTGCCCGAGGTTTCGTTCTCTTCCGGAACCGGCATGTACCTGCTGAACCGGGGGACGAAGTTGCTCGAAAGTGTCCAGGCTACCGGCACGGCAACCGAATCCATCGAGCTGGACAACCCGAGGAGCGGCATGGCTGCCGGTATCTCAGCCTGCTTCCGGAACCGCACCCTGATCGCCATTCCAGACACGCGCCGCAGTCCGTTTTTCCGCAAAGAGACGGGCGGAAGCAGCCCGCGCGCGGCCATCTTTGTTCCAATGTTCGCTCAGAGCGAACTGGTGGGAGTGCTGGAACTGCACAATGACGAGAGGATTCGCTATTACAGCCAGGCCGATCAAGCGGCCATGCAACATCTGGCCAACCAGGTGGCCACCGCGCTTAAACTTCAGGAGCAGCATTCGGTGCGCGAGCAATTGTTTCGCAGCGAGAAGCTGGCGGCGGCCGGACAACTGATTTCAGAGATCGCCAATGAATTGAGACTTCCGCTGGAATCCATCGTGGCGCGGGCCTCTGCTCTCAGATCGCGCCGGACAGATGATTTTCGCGAAGAATTGGAAACCATCGCGGCCGATGCGCAGCGCGCATCGCAGATCGTGACCCGGCTCGATTCGCTCGCCAAGGTGGAACAAACCGAGGTGCAAGCCGTGGATCTAACGGCGCTGCTGACGGGCCTCGTGCAGTTCCGGGAGCCGGAGTGCAAGGCCAAAGGCGTCGCGATTCGATCCCAGTTGGCCGCAAAACCGACCATCATCATGGGATCTCCGGGCCAGCTCGAACAGGTGCTCCTGAACCTGCTGGTGGACGCCGAGAAAGCGGCAGCCGAGGCACGCGAGAAGCTCATCACAGTATCGAGCAGTTTGTTGGCTCGGCGAATGCTGGTGGAAATTTCGTATTCCACCCGTTCGAACGAGTTTCAGAGACTGGACGCCGCGGACGGCGATCACTTAGGCGGCGGAGCGTTGGCTCTGGGAGCGTGCAGGAGCATAATTCAAAGTCACGGCGGCGAATTTCGCGCGGTCCGTGTTTCACCGGTGCAAGCTAGGTTCGACATCGAGCTGCAGGTGGTGGAAACGCGCTCAAGCGGGGTCGCGGCGGGAGCAGCGCTTGGCGGACGAAGCCGGCACCTCAACGTTCTAGTGGTGGATCCGGACGCGAAAGTGCAGCACCAGCTTTTGCAGTTACTGGGCGATCGCGGCGATCGAGTGGTGCCGGTATCGAACGCCGAGGAGGGTGTGGATCTGGTCCAGCGCATGCGTTTCGACATGGCTCTGTGCGCGGTCCGACAGCCTGGGCTGAACTGGGTGGAGTTTTTCGAACGCGTGCGCTATCAAGTGGGCGGCTTTGTTCTGCTGACGGATGGATTCGATACCGATTTAGCGCGTGCATTTCAGGGCAGTGAGGGATTTGTGCTGAGCAAGCCGATTGACGAAGCCGAGGTGCTGCGGATTTGCCGCGCAGTGGAGGAGCGGGCGGGGCTGGGGGCTCGGGGCTNNGGCTGGGGACATGGGACTGGGGACTGGTCGCTGGTGGGAAACTGGAAACCATGGGTGCAAGAATTTTGTGCTTATTAATTCTGAGTGCGGCCGGGCTCTCCTGCCAGGAGAAATACGATGGTCCGATTCCGCCCAAACCAGATCTGCCGTACCTACTGCAGGCCAAGAAGCTGACGGAGATCGAAATCGGACAGGCGCGCGAGGAGCGACGGAAGGACGGCCCTGTGCATGTCGTCGCGGGCGCTAGTTCCTCCGCTCGTACACCGCTGCCCGAGCCGATTTTCATCCTCGACGCCCGGCAGCTGGTGCCGGAGAAGATCGAGCTTTTTCTTCTGGAAGTAAAGGATGGCAACCGCGAGGTTTCGGCGCAGCCTCTGCATTTAAGGGTGACGCCGCTGAGGGACCATCTCTTCAAGATCGAACCCAGCGAGATGTTGGATGCCGGCGAGTATGCTTTAGCGGTGAACGGGCAAAATCGAATTTTCTGCTTTGAGATTTACTGATTTAGCAACAGACGCACGTTCACGAACTGGTTGGGGAACAATTCGCCGCCCTTGTTCTCGAACATGGCTTTGAGCTTGAGAGTCCCGGTTGTCGTATCAATCTGATTGTCAGCAGCCGTGAGCCGGCCCGTCGCGAGCTTCTTGGTGTAATCCCTGTTCCAGGCTTCCACCGGCACGTTCACCCCCTTTCTGAGACGTGGAAGGACCTGCGGCAGGCGGTCTTCGGTGAGAGTGAACACCACCTCTATAGGCTGAAATTGATTAATGACCAGGAGCCCCGTGGCATCTGCGGAACGGACAATGTTACCGGGATCCACCAGACGCAGACCAACCACACCGGCAATGGGGGCGGTGACCTGTGTGTAACTTAATTGGAGTTTCGCCTTGTCGACGTTGGCCCGATCGATTCTCATACTTTCTTCGAGCGCTGTAATGGTGGCGGGCTGTTGGGGAATCGCATTGTGGGCCCTGTCGAGCTTCGCCTGATCCCGGTCGAGCTGGCCCTCCGCTTGATCAAGCTGGGCTTGGTAAAGGCGTGGATCGATGGTCGCTAGCACCTGGCCGGCTTGGACCAGATCCCCTTCTTTATACGTCACTGTCATCAGCAGGCCGTCCACTCGCGGTTTGACAGTAACCGTGTAAGCTGTGACCGTACCCTGAGCATCGAGGCCGGCCTGCACGTTTTCCGGTCCGGTGGCAGGCGGAGACTTCGCTGGCGTCGCGACAGGAACAGGCGACGATGATTGAGCCCGGATAGACGGCGCACCCAGGATGCCCACCATTATCGGCGCCGCTAGGGCCACGATTGCCGCAACGGCCAGGGCGACTTTCTTGGTAACACTCAGATCGCCCGCGACTCGGCCCGCCAGGATCGACCGGATTCGCTTCTTCAGATCAGCCCCGCTCACTCCAGTGACGCACCGCAGGGGAGACTCCAGATAAATCTTGCATACATTGAGAATCCCTTCGGCATATTCGTGCGGCGCATTGCCGAGCCTCAGCACTTCTTCATCGCAAGCGCGTTCACGCTCATCCACTAGCCGCGCACCGATCCACCATACGAATGGATGAAACCAGAACAAGGCCTCGACCATCATATGGATCGCCGAGGTCAAGTTGTCGCGCCTGCGAATATGACACAGCTCGTGCGCGAGAACGGCTTCGAGTTGAAGCGGCGTCAAGCGTTGTTGGATATCCGCGGGCAACAGCAGGACGGGGCTGAACAAGCCGACCACGCCGGGTTCCAGCAGGCCCGGAGAGGAGCGAACCGCAACGATCGAGGGAATGTCGATTGGAGAGCTGGCGCGTATAGCGGCGCGGATGCGGAGCCAACCCCGAACTCGCATCAGCACGATGCCCGAGAATCCACACGCCCAGACCACGAGGATGGCGATAGGGATCCAATCACGAGTGTCTTGCGTTGCAGGCGCTAGCGCTAGGGTCTTGGGAAACGGCCGGCTGATCTCGACCATCGTGGAGGAGATAGAGGACGCCGCAATCTTCTGCACGGCTGGCGCCGAACTCACGTGGCTGCCGAGGCCCATCAGCAATGAGAACGGAATAAGGAATTTGAGCGACGCGCTGAGCCACAACCCATATCGGATTTGGGCCCTATTGTTCCTGAAGACGAGTGTCAGCAGCGCCACAACGAGCACGAACACCGTCGACTGCCAGAGATGGTTACTCAAATCGCCGATCATTTCGATTTGCGCGTCCTTTCTGCCTTGCGTTGCAGCTCCACTTTCTCGATGATCTTCTCCAACTCGCGCACATCGTCGAGCGTAAGCTTCCCAGCCTCGGCTAGCTGCGCCATCATCGGTTGGGCTCGGCCTCCAAAGAAACTAAGAATCTCATCCAGGAGCCGGTGCCGTGCCACATCCCTCGCCACGAGCGGTTCAAAAATATGTGCGTTACTGATCTTCTGGACGCGACGCACGGCTTTCTTCCCTTCCAGGCGATACACGGTGGTCTGAATGGTGGTGTAAGCGGGGCGAGGCTCCGGAAAAGCCTCCTGAATCTCACGAATCGATGCTTTGCCATGAGCCCAGAGGGCTTCCAGAATTTGGAGCTCGAGTTTGGTCAGCTTCGGCCGCGCCATGCGAATCTACTATCCACAATCTGATTCTACTACGATATAGTAGACTGGTCAATAGATAAACGGCAGACCACGAGCGTGTGAACAAATCTGCGATAGAATTGCTCTACTTATGTCCGCCCAGCCTGCGCCCGCGCCAGCGCCTCAGCAAACTGAAGCCCCGTATCCCGCGCCACGCTACTCCTGGTATGTGGTGGGCGTGCTCACGCTGGTGTACATCTTTTCCTTTATCGATCGCCAGATTCTTTCACTGTTAGTGCGGCCGCTGCGCCGCGACTTGCAAATCACCGACACCGAGGTGAGCATCCTGATGGGTTTCAGCTTCGCCGTCTTTTACACGTTTTGCGGGATTCCATTGGGCCGCTTGGCCGACACGCGCAGCCGGCGATCTATCATCGCGGCGGGACTGGTTTTTTGGAGCGCCTTCACGGGCCTGTGCGGCTTGGCCAGGAACTTCTCGCAGATGCTGCTCTATCGCGTGGGAGTGGGCGTGGGAGAAGCGGCGCTCTCGCCCTCGGCGTATTCGCTGATCACCGATTATTTTCCGAAAGAAAAGCTGGGTACCGCCATCAGCGTGTATTCGATGGGCATCTACATCGGAGCCGGAATGTCGTACCTGCTGGGTGGGATCGTGGTCCGATTCGCATCGGCGCAGGAGGCTTGGATTTTGCCGCTGGTGGGCGCCGTCCGGCCGTGGCAGGTAATCTTCCTGGCTGTAGGATTGCCCGGCATTCTGGTGGCGCCGCTGGTGTATTCCATCCGGGAGCCGTTGCGGCGCGGCATCGCTCGGCATGCATCCTCGATTCCAGCCTCTGAGTCGTTCGCCTACATGCTGGAAAACAAGCGGACGTTTCTCTGCCACACTTTCGGATTCGGTTTGCTGTCGCTGGCCTCTTACGCCAGCGGCGCCTGGGTGCCCGAATTCTTCCGCCGCAATTATCATTGGGACATTCCCCATACCGGGATCGTGTACGGATCGCTGGTGATTATCTTCGGATCGATCGGCATCGTTGGCGCAGGAAAGATCGCCGATCTGCTGCGGGCGCGGGGAATCCTGAACGCTAACATGCTGGTGGGGATGTGGGTCGCGCTGATCGGAATTCCTGTGAGCTGCCTGCTGTATCTGGCGCCTTCGGCAGGTTGGGCCACGCTGTGGCTCGCGCCCGGCTGTATTATGGCAGCCGCTCCATTCGGTATCGCGGCCGCGGCGATTCAGCAGATGATGCCCAATCCGATGCGCGGCCAGGCGTCCGCAGTGTATCTGTTCATCATCAACATGATCGGTCTTGGATTGGGCCCGACGGCCGTGGCCGTTTGCACGCAGTATATTTTCCGGCGGGACGACGCCGTGAATTACTCGCTGTTGGTGGTGCATCTGGTGGCGCTTTCGCTCGCGGCGATCCTGCTCGGCGGCGGGTTGAAGCCGTTCCTGCGAAGCCTTGATCGATTGAATAGATGGACCGCAAATGCGTAGCGCACGCTCTGAAGCGTGCCGCGTTCACAATCGTGTGAACGCAAGCTTGTGTTCCGAGGAGTGCGAACACGGCACGCACGAGTGCGATGCGCTACGAAAATGACTGAGCGGCTTCCTTATCTTGCGACGCAGAGCGCGGCTCCTTACGAAGGGATAACGCCGATCCCCGTCGCCATACTGTTGGATCAAGTTCGCAGCCTCTACAATGTCGGAGCGTTCTTCCGCACGGCAGATGCCGCGGGTTGCGAAAAGCTCTATCTGTGCGGGATCACCGGCCGTCCGCCGAAACCGGGAATCGCCAAGACTGCGCTGGGCTCCCAGGAGACAGTTCCGTGGGAGCATCACGCAGATCCCGGCTCGGTGATTCAGAGCTTGCGCCAGCGAAATTATGAGATCGCGGCTGTCGAAACCAGCGTCCACTCCGTGGATCTTTTCGACTGGCAGCCGCGTTTTCCGGTCTGTATCCTGTTCGGACATGAGGTGGACGGCCTGGGCACAGGACTGCTCGAACTATGCGACACCTACGTGCGGATTCCGATGCTGGGCCGCAAACATTCGCTGAACGTAGCCACCGCGGGCGGCGTGGTGATCTACGAGCTTCTGCGGAAGTATCGGCGAATGTTAGACAATGCTAAAAGATGAAAGCGTTTCTCGTTTCTCGTTTCTCGTTTCTCGTTGGTCTCATGGGGTTGGCTGCGACTTTAGTTGAGGCACAGCCGCCTTCCACCATGGCGCCGCCGGTCCGCGGCATTCATGAGATGGTGGGCGCCGCGAACAACTTCGAAGTGGAGGCCGGCTACCGGATCCTCACGCAAGGCGGCAATGCCGTAGATGCGGGCGTGGCGACAGTGTTGGCCGCTGGTGTCACCGAATTGAGCCGCTTCGGACTGGGCGGCGAGATGCCGCTCCTGGTAAAAATGGCGGGGAGACCGCCGGTTGCCATCAGCGGCATCGGAGTGGCGCCGGCCAAGGCGACCGTGGAATTCTATCAGCACCGCTCGCCCGAGCCATGGGAGGACGCCGGTCACATGCCGCCGGTCCCGATGCAGGGGATTCTTTCGGCCATCACGCCGGGCGTATTCGACGGCCTGATTCTAGCGCTTGAAAAATACGGCACCAAGTCCTTCGCCGAAGTTGCAGCGCCCGCCATCGAGTACGCCGAACAAGGTTTCCCGATGCCCGAAGAGTTCGGCAACATGCTGCGCGGGTACCAGCGCATCATTACCTTATGGCCGGATTCGATGAAATTCTTTTATCCGGAGGGCGTGCCTACGCCGCGCGGCGAAATCTTCCGGGAACCGATATTAGCGAAGACATTGCTCGAACTGGTGGCCGCTGAAAAAAAGGCGCGAGGCAAGCGCGATGCGAAGCTGAAAGCCGTACGCGATCTGTTCTACAAGGGATCAATCGCCAAACGCATTTCCGAGTTTTGCGAAAAAAACGGCGGATTAATCGCATACAATGATCTGGCGAATTTCCACGCGGAAGAGGACCAGCCCAAGATGGGCACTTATCGCGGATACGAGATTTACAAGCCCGGATTCTGGACGCAGGGACCGGTGATGATTGAAGCGTTGAACATGCTGGAAGGTTACGACCTGAAAGCTATGGGCCACAACAGCCCGCAATATCTGCACACCTTGGTGGAGGTGGTGAAACTGGCGTTTGCCGATCGCGACGAATATTACGGAGATCCCAAGTTCAGCAAGATTCCTGAGGAAATTCTGCTTTCGAAAGACTACGCGACGGAGCGGCGGAAGTTGATCGATCCGGAGCATGCTTCCATCGAGCATCGGCCGGGCGGCTTCGGCAGACGCATCGCCGTTCCGTCAACGCAAGGTGCGGCGGGCCCGGTGAACGACACCACATGCGTGAATGTGGTGGATCGCCAAGGCAATGCGTTTTCGGCCACGCCCAGCGGCGCATGGCTGCCGTCGGTGATCGCGGGCGACACGGGAATCCCGCTTACCAGCCGTTTGCAATCGTTCGTGATGACGCCCGGCCATCCCAACCAGCTGCTGGCGGGCAAGCGCCCGCGCGTTACGCTGAGTCCGACATTGGTGACGCACGCCGGTAAACTCGAAATGATCATGTCGACTCCTGGAGGCGATAATCAGGACCAGGCTTTATTGCAGGTTTTCCTGAATATCGTCGAATTCGGCATGACGCCGCAGGAAGCCGTGGAAGCGCCGCGATTCCAGACCGAACATTTCTACAGTTCATTCGGCAATCACGAATTCGTGCCGGCCAAATTGAATCTGGAGGGCCGGATTCCGCGCGCCACAGCGGATGCCCTGACCGCGCTGGGCCATCGGGTTACGGTTGCGGGCGAGTGGAGCAATTCCTCTGCGCCGACCGTGATTTGGGTACACGACGGAGTGCTGAATGGCGGAGCAGATCCGCGCCGGGCGAGATTCATTTTCGGACGCTAGAGACATTCATTCTGTATCAGGAATATATACGTCGCTCCGGCTGATTTCGTTCTGAAAACCGGGGCGTCCCCTCGCCTCGGACCCCGCGAAAAAATCGGCGCAGGCACCGACTCCCTTACGGTCGCGGTTCGGTAACACCGCGCGCCAGCAAGGGGACAAATCAAGCGGTCAGAGAGTATCGTGTCTATTAGCCGTGACGGCGAAAACTGGCGGTTGGTTGTCCGGAACCGTTGGGATCAGGAAATATCCTCGACTCGAAGTTCGACCTCGTCAGCACGCGCCGCGTGCCGGCGATGAAGTGAATTCGGGAACGCGGAGCGCCCCCTCCTGAATTCTGAATTCCCGGTCTCTCAGCGCACTTCCTGCGTCGTCGCCGTCGCTGCCGGCTGCGCTGCCACAATCGGCAGGATCACAATATTACTGGTGAACACACTCTGCGCGATGAACATCTGCGACACTGCATTGGTGGGAACGTTAGGATCCAGTTGCAACCACAAGCGGTACGTTCCCAGCGTGCCGGGCTCCAGACCGGCGAAGATAACGTTCGCGCTTAGACCACCTACTTGAGCGTTATCCACCGGGGTGACGGGCGAATTGAACACCGGTCCACTGTATATCTGGCCGGTCACCTGCACGGGGTTGCCGCCAGGACCGTTTACCAAACCAATTCCCGCGGCAAAGATGGTAATCACTTCGCCTGGCACTGCTGGATTATCCGGCGTTATTGGTGCGCCCGCCACGCTGGAGCAACAAGTGGTCTGGGTACCCAATACGGTGACAATCACCAAAGCGCCCGAACTGACTGTGCCGGTAAGCGCGATTCCATCGCCGGGAGGACCGGGGACTTTGGCGGTCAGCACGATGCGCGTAAACTCGCCGGCCGGCTGTGCGGTGACCTTCTCATCGCCGTTGCTATTGATCAATGTGATCAAACCGTCACGGATGGTCGCCAGAGTATCGGTAGCCTGCACCGTGTAATTATAGGTGCGATCTTCGATCCCAATGGTAGCGATGTCGCCGCCCTGGATGGATCCATCCACGCTCACCACCGCGAGTCCATAGTCCGAGGTGTGATACGCAATCGCGGGCCTGGGATCGGTACCGTTCAGGGCGAATATCCCTGGGCTGGAAGCTACTACCGGCACGGCGATGTTGACGGTGGCGGTGGTTTCGCCGCTAGCACGCTCGGTCCGGACAAACGCGGTGACTCCGTTCGCATCGCTCACCTCGAACGGGAGCTGGGCATTGATTTGAGTCGGAGAAACGTAAAGCAGTGGCGCGAGAATCCCGTCGAAGTACAATTGCACGCCGGCTAATTTGTTGGGATAGTAGCCTTGAGCATTCGGAACGGCCGTGGCTGTAGAATCGCTCAGGAACTGGCCAGTGATAGTGACCAGCGTTCCGGGCGCGACGAAGCCGGCATCTTGCCCACCGCTGAGGTTGGCGCCCGCCGCGGTAGCCGTCTCGGTGGGAGTGCCGGTGGTGGACGCGGCCGCCACCAGTACGGAGTACGTGATATTGTTGCCGTTCAGGCCGGACACCCTGGAAGTCAACACTATTTCGCTGATCACTACGCTGGACGATGCGATGACGTTCGGATCCGGCTTTCCATTGGCCACCCCCACTCCGTTGATCAAGTTCGTAATATTCAGAATGATAGTGTCGAGCGTGTCGTTATTCACCACGGTGTACACGTAGGTTGCGGTATTGATTGTGACCGTGATGGTGTCCGTAGCTGTGATGGTGCCGCCAAACGTGATGGAACCCGTGGCGGCCACCACGCGGCTGGCTGCGTTGACGAGACCGTTCACCGGGATTACCGGAAGAGCCGGCGTAAACACCAGCACGCGGCGGTCCCACGGATCGCTCACGTACAAATTGGAGCCGTCCCACGCCAACGACATGGGCGTACGGATCTGGGCCGGGCTGGACGTCAGCACGTTGGCGTCCGGATCGAAGGTGTCCGTGCTGTCAGTGACTCGGTCGGTGAATTCGTCGGGTTGGCCCAGCACTTCGTCGGCATTTTGGCCGCTCTTAGTCGGAATGCTGTTGAAAACCACTACGCGGTCATTGCCGCCGTCGGCGATGAACAGTTGCGTGCCATTCGACAGCGCGTATCTGGGCAAGCTCAACGTGCCGTAACAGCTGGCGGGATAAGTCGGGTTGCCATTGGCGTCGTTGCCGTTGGTCTTGCACAGGGCAGCCGAGTTGTTATCCACCTCGCTGACCAGGTCCGGCTGGCCGATGGCCACGTCGGCCGCGTGGTTGGTTTGTGTCGGGATCGAATTCCAGATCAATACGCGGGCGTGGCCCAGGTCGGCGACGTACAACCGCTGGCCGTCGGATGTCACCGAGACCGGTGAAAAAAGATTGCTCGCGGTGGGGGTGAGATCGAGTATTGTGATGGGAGGCGCAGTGTTGAAATCCGGTTCTCCCAGCACGTAATCGGCAGCCTGGTAATTGCTGGTTGGAATGGTGTTCCACACCAGGATGCGGCTATTGTCGGTATCCGCCACGAAGAGCCGCGTTCCCTGAATCCAGACTCCCTGGGGACCGCGCATGCCTTTGTTATTGGTTGCGGGTGTGATTGTGGTGAAGTCCGGCTGACCCAGCACGATGTCGGCGTTCGTCCCATTGCTGGTGGGAATGCTCTTCCAGATGAGAACCCTGTTGTTGTCGGTGTCCGCGACCGCCAGGATGTTGCCGTCGGTGGCAACCGCAGTCGGATCGGTGAACCCGTTCTGCGTCAAATTAGGAAGGTACCCCGAGAAATCCGTCTGCCCGACAACCACGCTCGCGCTGCCATTATGATTGTTTCCGACGCAAACCGCGCAACGCGTTCCCTGCGGGATCTCGGCGGTGGCTGGCGGAACAAGAGTCGAAAGGTTGTGGTAGATCAGAACGCGGTTCTGCACAGGGCTGGCTTGGATGTGGTTGGAATCGACGACGAACAGCATGTTGTTCGCATATGCCAAGCCGCTGCACGCTCCCAGCACGTATTGCGTGGGAGTGCCTATGTCCTCTTGCGTGAAATTGACCTGGCCAATGACGATGCGGGCAGCCTGACCGGTCATGAAATCCACGGCGGTGGCCCCAAACATGGCCCCGGATGTGACGAATGCTAGTAGACAGAGCTTCATTAGATTGAACTTCGCGGGTTAAGGACCCAGTATAACAACCTCGTGACGGATTCAGGCGGGCTCCGGTTTCGAGCTTACGGTTTTCGGGGCGCGAGTGTGGCACCCGCCACCACAGGCGTGAAGCCCGCGCACACCGTCCCGCACCAAATCACGGCGCTTCTATAACAACCGGCGGTTCTAAAGCACGACGGCTGCCAGTAATCTTCGTAGGACAAGCCTCTGGCTTGTCCCGAGCAAGCCGGAGGCTTGCGCCACTAGTGCCGGTGCTACAATCTTCTTTTGCCTACTCGGACGAATAGTTTGCTGGAACAGGCTGGGCGCTGGTTTCTGGACTCGGGAATTCAGGAGTCGAGCGGGGGAGTGGCGCGATATTACCGGTCCGACCTTGGAGCAAACGCTGGCGTTTCCACTGAAATAACCGGCTACGCCGTGAGTACTCTGCTGTATCTGAGCCACGAGACTAGCCAGCCTGAATATCTTGAAGCCGCACTGCGCGCCGCTCGATTCCTGGCGAACACGGCTTGGGATGCTCGCCTTGCCACGTTTCCCTTCGAGCACTCGAAGAACGGCGAACAGCCGCGAGCGTTGGCCTACTTCTTCGATTGCGGTATTATCGTGCGCGGATTGCTGGCCGCATGGCGCGTGTCGCAAGACGCCCGGTTGCGGGACACAGCCATTGCCGCAGGCCGGTCCATGGTGGCCGATTTTCGAACGACGGCGGCCATCCACCCCATCCTCGCCTTGCCGGACAAACATCCGCTGGCTTATGAGGCTCGTTGGTCAGCCATGCCGGGATGTTACCAGTTGAAATCCGCCATGGCCTGGTACGAACTTTTTGAGACCACCGGAGAGATGGAATTTCTGCGCGCTTACGAATCTGCCGTTGAGTCCGCGCTTCCGAGTGAGGCCGATTTTCTGCCCGGCGCCTCCTGCCGCGAGCAGGTTATGGATCGTCTGCATGCTTATCTTTACTTCCTGGAAGGGCTGCTACCCGTTCTGAACCGTTCGGACTGCGTCGAAGCCTTTCGGGCTGGCCTTGATCGGGTGGCGGCGTACATTGAGGAAATAGCTCCAATCTTTGCCCGGTCCGATGTTTACGCTCAACTGCTGCGCGCGCGGCTGTACGGCGAGAGCCTGGCCAAAATTCCGCTGGACCTTCGAGCCGCCGCGCACGAGGCCGAGCAGGCCGCCGGTTTTCAATTGGATTCGTCCGATATCCGCGAGGCCGGCGGATTTCTGTTCGGACGTAAAGGCGCCGACGCCTTGCCGTACGTAAATCCGGTTTCTACCGCGTTCTGCGTGCAGGCGCTAACTCAGTGGGACGAACGCAAGAACAATGCGTTCCAGGCTAGCCGCCACGTACTGATTTGAGCGAAACCGTCAAGGTTTTCTTTGCTTCGGGCTCCGAGGACCTGATTCCCACGGCGATCGAACACATGCGGGAGATTTTTCCGGAGATCCCGCTGGTGGTAGTTTCCGAATTCCCGCCGCAGGGCGTGGCCTGGATTCCATATCCGGTTTCGCGCGGCTTCTGGGAAAACCTCGCACTGTTCCGCTGGCATTTTCGCGGCCGGAAGATTCGCATTTCGGCCGTCATTCTGCAACCGCGCATGCCCTACTGGCGCATGCGTTTCGTTGCGTTCTTCCTGTCGCCCTGGAATTTTCTCGCATTCAATGAAAGTTTCGGGCACTTTATGTTGCGGCCCGTGTCAGCCGGAACCGTTCTTCGTCACATCCTCTGGCGGACGCGGAATTTCCTGGTCTGGCATTTCTCACCGGGAGGAACGGCGTACACGTTCTTCTGGCGGCTGGCGCACCCGCGCGCGTTCCGCCGGCCATTGCTGAACTTGTTGGCAAAATGCGCCGGCGTCCTGGTCGGAATACTCAAATCCGTTTTGCCCACGCGGCCGCTCGCGATCGATCCCGGACCGCGTCCTGCGGGCATTTCCGCGGTGATACCGTCGCGAAACGGCAAAGATCTGCTGCGCGCGATGCTGCCGGAAGTGGTTCGCCAAGTGGAGCAGCTTGGTGGCGAGATCATCGTTGTCGACAACGGCTCCGATGACGGAACAGCAGACTTTCTCAGGAACGAATATCCCGGCGTGGTGTTGGAGGTGTGGCCGGCCGCGTTGTCATTTGCGCGCGCTATCAACGCNNTTCCGCTCGGTGCCTGACCTGTTCTCAGCCACTGCACAAATCTTTTTTCCAGAAGGCGCGCGGCGTGAAGAAACGGGGAAGGCCGTGATGACGATTGCCTCCGAGCGCAAGCCCATCGATTTTCCGGTGCGCTGCGAGCTTCCCTTTCCCGGGGAAGATCTGAGTTACGTTCTTTACGGAAGCGGCGGCTGTTCGCTGTTCGATGCGCGGAAGCTCGACGAACTCGGCGGCATCGATGAGATATACGAGCCTGCTTACGTGGAAGATCTCGATCTTGGGTTTCGCGGTTGGCAACAAGGTTGGCCATCCGTTTTCGTGGCCGGAGCCCGTGTGGTGCACCAGCATCGCGCCACTACGTCGCGTTACTACACGCCCGAAATCCTGGATCGGATTCTGGAACTGAACTACCTGCGGTTTCTCGTGCGCACCATCGGTAGCAGACCAGTATTCCGCCGGCTTTGGCGCGAAGCGGTTAAGCGGCTCAATCTCCTGAGCGCGCAAACAAACCCCAACCCGGCCGCGCTGTGGGCGTTGTCGCAAGCCTGGCGCGCGCCGTTCTGGGCCACTCGGATTCCGGCGCCGGTGCTCCCCGATGACCACATCCTCGCCATCGGCAGTGGCGCTGTCACGGTGGTCCCTGGCCACATGCCGCGCAATAAACCGGTGGTTCTGGTGGCCACTCCTTACCTGCCGTTCCCGCTGGCTCATGGAGGCGCTGTCCGAATGTACAACCTGATGCGCCGCGCTGCCCCCGATTACGACCAGGTGCTGGTCTCCTTCGCCGGCGATTCGCGCGAGGCGCCGTCCGAACTGCTGGAAATTTGTTGCGAGGTGGTTTTGGTGAAGCGTCCGGGGACCCACCTGCTGCCTTCCACCAGCCGGCCCGACATCGTCGAAGAGTTCGATTCGCCCGCCTTCCACGCCGCACTGCGCCAGACAGTTCACAAGTGGAAACCGGCGCTAGCGCAGCTCGAGTTCACTCAGATGGCCCAGTATGCGGCCGATTGCGCCCCGGCCAAAACTATCCTGGTGGAGCATGACGTGACGCTGGATCTTTATCAGCAGTTGCTGGCGCAAGGTGACGACTGGGAGTTGCGCCGCCAGCTGGAACGTTGGGTCCGGTTTGAGACCGCGGCCTGGGGCCGGGTGGATCGCGTGGTCACTATGTCGGAGAAAGACCGCGGGTTGGTATCAGGGCGCGCGCATGTGGTGTGTCTTCCGAATGGAGTGGACCTGGAGCGGTTTCGTCCAGTGGGAGGAATTCCAGATCCGCGCCGTCTGCTATTCATCGGGTCCTTTGCCCATTTGCCCAATTTGCTGGCTGTCGACTTTTTCCTTCGCGAGGCCTGGCCGCAACTGAAAGCCTGCGGCGCGACGCTCCACATCATCGCGGGAGCGCGGCATCAGTTTTATCTGGATCGCTACCGCGACCGCGTCCAACCGGATCTCGCGCAACGCGGCATCGAGATCGAGGACTTCGTAGCGGACGTGCGTCCGGCTTATGAGCGCGCGACTTTGGTGGTGGCTCCGCTGGTGGCTTCCGCCGGCACCAACATCAAGATCATGGAGGCGATGGCGATGGGTAAAGCCGTCGTGAGTACGCCGGCCGGTATCAACGGCTTGGATCTCAATCCGGGGGCGGATGTAATGATTGCGAATAGCGGAGCGGAAATGGCTCGAGCGATTCTAGATTTACTGGAGAATCCGGAGCGGAGGCAGGCTATGGAACGCGAGGCGCGATTAACAGTTGAACGCACGTTCGATTGGGATGTAGTCGGGCGGCGTCAGAAACAGCTCTATGAAGAGCTGACGTAGCGCACGCCACCGTCGAAAACACTTGATCTAGGATGGACGAATGCCAAGTGGGGCGGACCCCCTGGTCCGCGGCCGACGCCCACGTCGGCCTGCTGCTGGTATTTGTCGATGCTTGAGGCAGCGGNNGGGGGTCCGCCCCACCATTAGCCGAAGTTTTCATTCCATTGGCGGGCTGCAAGCCCATGAGATACGATCTCGCGAACACTCGTTCACGCGAGTGTGAACGCTGCACGCACGAGTGCGTGTGCTACAGTCTGCGTGCGAAAACGGCATAGTCCAGCGCTCCGAAGAATTCTTTCTGAAAGGCTCCCGGCAACTCCGCCAGCGACGGCATGCTTTCGATTGCGGGATTCAGCCGCTCCACCTCGATCCCTCCGAATCCCGCCTCTTCCAGATAAAAGCTCATGAGCGCCGGAGGGAGAGGGTGGCGGTGCGTAGGATCCAGATAGAAGTGCGTGGCAAAAATCGCGAGACATTCCGGGTTCGGAGTTTCGATCGCGAGCAATCCGCCTGTTCGCAGCTTCGCCTGCGCTAACTGGATCAGTTCCAGCAATCGCTGGGGTGGAAGATGCTCCACCACCTGGGAACAAACCACTCCGCCCAACGAAGAGTCAGGCAGCGCGCGCAAATAAGCGAACAGATCCGCCGCTTCCACTTGTAGCCCTTTGCCGCGGCAGACCGCGAGCGAATCTTCATTCAGATCGATACCAACTGCTTCAATACCTGACTCCCGGAAGACGTCCAGCATTTCTCCCCGTCCACATCCGATGTCCAGCACAGGAGCGTGCCCCTGGAATCGAATGGCGTACATCTGCTGCCGTTGTTTGATGGCGGATTCTGAGCCGCGGAATTTCTCGGCGAACTTCAGCCAATCGATATTCTGAAAATCGGCGGGAGCGGGCGGCGCCACCGGACCCGTGGGCAAAGAGAAAGAAGCCCTCTGGCGCATGGCTCTCAGTTCCGCATGAATGATGGTTTCGTATTCCAGCCGGATGCGCTCCAGGTCGGCCCAGAACCGCTTCTGAAGCTCTTCGATATCGGCCGCGATCCGCTTCTGGATTGAGCCTGCGGACCGTTCCAATGCGGCTTCAAAATTCGCATGTTGGGCCCGCATCTGTTCCCGATAATTAGCGTCTATCGCAGTGACGCGATATTGAACGGCGCTCTGCTGATCGGCAACGCTTCTCAGGAAAACAATCTCGTTACCGGCCAGCTTCTTCTCCCACTCCACGCGCCAGTGGGACCAATGCGTCCGCAGGTCTTTCAGTTGTTGCACGGAGCCCCCATCCCCAGCCAACCGCGCGGAAAGCATGGCGACGGCCCGATTCGAATCGTTCAATGCCTCGATAGTGGCCTGGACGCAGCTCATCACGGCGCGATTGAACTCCACCTGCTCGCGCACGTGCCAGTTGAGGGCGCGCGCCACCAGCCGTTTGATGGTCTGAGCGATGGAGTTCCCCAGTCCCGGGGGGCGCGGATTTACCGACCCGATGCTGGCTACTTTGCCTTCGGCGGCATCTCGCGCATGCAGGAGCGGAGCCAGATCCGGAAGGGGCACGTCGCCCGCCGCCAGACCATTCGGATGACGCGCGCGCACACGCTGGCGGATTTCCGCGAGAACCGCGGCTAACTCTTCACCTTTTGGATCCATGTTTCTTAACCAGCTTTTTGTCCCCCGAGGGTCTGCTCCAATCCGCCGTGATCCTGGTATAAACTCCGCCGCGCGGCGTGAATTCGCCGATGACTGTGGCCGAGACGGGCCGGCACGCTTTCACAATATCGCGCAAAAAACGGTTGACCACGTTCTCCTGGAAGATTCCGAGATTGCGATACGCCAGCATGTACAGCTTCAGTGATTTCAGCTCCAAACATAGTTTATCCGGGACGTAGCGAAGTGCTATCTCGCCGTGATCGGGTAGTCCAGTGCGTGGACAAACCGACGTGAACTCCGGCATTACAATTTCAATTTCGTAACCGGGATATTGATTCGGCCAGGTCTCGATGTCGGGCAGCGGGGCGTGAACTCCGGCGCTGGCTTGTTGGTCCGTGTAGAGGCGCTTCATTTGGCGGGGATCAAGGTTCTGGCTAGCAGGTCCAGGAACAAGCCGACATCGGTCACCACGCCTACCGCCTGGCCCGTTCCGCGATCGCTCACCTTGGTGGCCACCGCCGGGTTGATATCCACGCACACAATCTTCACCCAACTCGGCAGCATGTTGCCCACGGCTATGGAATGCAGCATCGACCCGAGACACAGCACCAATCCCGCTCCTTTCAACTGCTCCGCATAAGCGTCCTGGGCCTGGTTCATGTCGGTGATCGCGTCCGGCAGTGGGCCATCGTCGCGCAGGCTTCCAGCCAGGACAAACGGTACGTTGGCTTTTACGCACTCATACATAATGCCGCTGCGCAGCCGTCCACTCTCCACCGCGCCGCGTATGCCTCCGCAATGATAAATGGCGTTGATCGCGCGCATGTGATTGCGGTGGCCGTGCTCTTCCTGGCGTCCGTCGCTCTGGCGGATGCCGAGCGATGTGCCGAGCAAAGCAGCCTCAATATCGTGGACGCCCAGCGCGTTGCCGCTGAGCAGCGCGTTGATGTAACCTTCGCGAATCAGTTTGGAAAGCGGAGGGGCGCCGCCGGTGTGCACGACCACGGGTCCAGCGACTGCGACAATCTTATGCCCCGCGGCGCGGGAGTGTTCGATCAGAGCCGCTGTTTGTTTCACCGCCGTCTCCACCTGCCGTTCGGAGGAGATTCCATTGCTCATGAATGCAAAGGCCAGTCGATCGCGTTCTTTGGATTCCGGCGTCACGCGGATACCGCGCATTCCCGTCACCACCTGATCGCCCGCGCGAATATCCCGCAGCCGGCGGCACCAGGCTCCTTCCGCCGCCACGACAATCAACGCGTCCATGCGCTGGTTTTGCACTTCCACCCATTGATTGTTGCGGCGCACGAAGGTCTTATGGTTTGTGGTGGAATAAAAATCTTCGGGAGCACAGCAATCGCGCTCTACGGTGCGGAGTTCCGCGTCGCTCGAATCCACCATCGAACAGCCCAGACCCAGCAACTGCGAGAGCATCCGTTGCATGGAGTCAGCATCCGGAGCCTCGATTTTTAGCCTCAGGTTGGACGGCTCGCTGTTGGTGCGGCCGATGCGGAACTGCTCCACCTCGAAGCGTCCGCCGTGCTCCACCACGCTGTCGAAAATCTGCTCCATGATGTGCGAGTCAATCAGGTGACCCTGCGCTTCCACACGCTCCTGTAGCGGAAGCGTCGCATTCGGAGAACTCATAATCCTAGAACCAGAATAGCCTTTGGAGGCGCTAGCTGTGGGGCAGGTTGATAACCTGCGCGCCGATTGCCAATCGGCGCAAACTCGTGCGGGTTAGCAACCCGCTGCAGGTTACCAACCTGCCCTACAGTGGTATGCTGCCAAACGTATGCGCAGAATGTTCGTAGCTATGCTGTTGTTCCCTGCCATTTCTTTCGCACAGCAGAAACCCGATTCCCTTGGGCAGCTAGCTTCCGATTTCTGGGCCTGGCGTGCGACCTACCGGCCTTTCACGTTCGACGACATTCCCCGCATGGAGCGGGCCGCCGGAGTGCGCGACTGGTCCGAAGCAGCCGTTGCCAAACAGCGCGGCGATCTTTCCGGATTCGAGCGCCGCTGGAAAGCGATGCATCCCGACGACTGGCCGATTGCACAAAGAGTGGACTACCGGCTGATGGGTTCGGCTATCGCGCGCGTCCGTTGGGAATTGGACATAAATCCACGATGGAGGCGCGACCCAACGTTTTACATCGAGCAGACGGTGGGCGCGCTCCAGGAGGAGTTCCTGCCTCCGCCTCCGTTCAGCGAGACTCGTTGGCGCGAGATTGTGATGCGCGCTGAGAACATTCCATCCATTCTGGAGCAAGCCAAGGCAAATCTGAAAGCCGTGACCCCGTTCGCGCAATTGGCCATTGCTTCGCTTTCCGATATCGATACCCGGCTGCCGCGCGTGGCCGATGGTGCTTCGCCCATAATAGCCAGCGGCGATCAGCGCGCCCGTTTCCGTACGGCGATGACCAAGGCGAGCCAGGCGTTAGTTGAGTATCGCGAATGGTTGAAGCAGAACCTGTCCAAAATGCAACCGGACTTTGCTCTCGGCGAAAAAGCGTACGGATTCTTCCTCCACCGCGTCGCACTGCTGCCCTATACGCCCCAGCAGTTGTTGACGATGGCGCGTCAGGATTTTGCCCGCGTGCTGGCGATGGAGATTTACGAACACCAGCGTGATTTGAACGCTCCCGAATTGAAGATGGCCGCGACTTCTCAGGAAGAAATCGCGCGTATGCAGCACGATGAAGCATACGTTCGCCGCTACATGGTTTCGCACCAGATCCTGACAGTTCCTTCCGATCTGCCGCATTGGACCCTGCGTCTCGCGCCGGATTATGTTGCGGCGTTCGACGGATTCGGCGAACTGGACGATTTCACCGGCCCCTCGCGCCTTAATCAGGATGGAACGCGCTGGATCCAGCCGCCGTCCGGCGATCTCCCCTACTTTCACAAAGCATACGCGAATGACACGCGCACCACGGGCGTGCACGAAGGCGTGCCGGGACATTTTTTCCAGTTGTCGCTGGCCTGGCGGAATCCCGATCCGATCCGTCGGCAATACTACGATTCCGGCGCGAATGAAGGAATCGGTTTCTACGCGGAAGAAATGATGCTGCAGGCCGGATTATATGACGACAGTCCTCGGTCGCGCGAGATCATCTACAATTTTGCGCGGCTACGCGCGTTGCGAGTGGAGGCCGATGTCAAACTTGCTCTCGGCGAGTTCTCGATCAGTCAGGCAGCGGATTACCTGGCGCGCACCGTCCCCATGGATAGGAAGACAGCCGAATCCGAAGCCGCGGATTTCGCCACCGCTCCAGGCTTAGCCATCGCATACGAAATCGGCAAGCTACAGATCGAGAGGATGCTGGCGATGCGGCGTTTGCAACAAGGCGACAAGTTCAAGCTCCGCGAGTTCCACGATTACGTCTGGAGCAACGGAAATGTGCCGCTATCATTGCAGCGCTGGGAGCTGCTCGGCCTGGATGACGATCTGAAGAAAGTCGACGATTTGGCGAAGTAAGTCCTAGGCACGTGGCGCAGGCGCTTTCGCCTGCGAACCGGTTTTTCGCTTCAGCCACGCCACTATCTGCTCGCCGTGTTTGTCGGGTGGAAATACCGGATAGAAAACCTTCTCGATTTTTCCGTCCTTCAAGACCAAGGTCAGGCGCTTGATTAGGACCATATTGTCGAAAGTGAACGTGGGCAGGTTCAGAGCGTGAGTGAGCTTCAGATCCACATCGCTCAGGATTTCGAACGGCAAATGCAGCCGATCAACCACTTCCTTCTGATACTCGGTGGTTTGAGTCGACAGTCCGAATATCACGGCGCCCAGAGCCTTCACTTCCTGGTTGTGATCGCGCATCGAGCAGGATTGCGGCGTGCAGCCGCGCGCGCCCGGTATCTCGTCCCAGTTTGAGGGCACCGTAGTGCCAGGCGTTCCCGTGCGCGGATACGCATACACGATCACCCGCCCGCTGACAGGCTCCGCCAGATTTACCATGCGGCCTTTGGTTGATCGCAGGGCTATGCTGGGAACTTTCATGCCCGGCAAATGATCGCACGCACCGTCATCCAGCGGGACCGGCAGGTTGGCCGGAAGAGGAAAGGAGTTGTCAGGTGGTTGCGCCATGGCGGGGAGAGAAGCGCCGATCAGAATACCGAGATTGCGCCGCGTCATCCATTTAGTATAGACGGGAAGCACTCCAAAATCTCCGCCCGCAGCCACGCGTCCGCCGGATCCTCGGCAGTGTGCTGGTGCCACAGCAGACGCATGTGGAAAGGCGGAAGCCGCAACGGGGATTTACGGACCTCCAGCGGAAGTTTCTTGCGGAAGCGCGCGGCCAGTCCAGCGGGGACTACGGCGATCAGATCGGATTCGGCCACGACGTAGGGCACCGTGAGGAAGTGCGGAGTGGCGGCCTGCAAGCGCCGCCGCAGCCCATGGCCGGCCAGGATATTGTCGATCAACCCCCGAGTGTCGGCGCGGTAAAAGACGGCCACGTGGCTGGCCGCGGCGAACTGGCGCAGCGTGAGCCTCTTTCGCATCAGCGGATGTCCCTTACGGGCCATGCAAACATTCTCTTCCACGAACAGATCGCGCGAGTATGTGCCCGGCTCTAGCGTATTCGCTTCCGGAAAGAACCCGATAGCTGCGTCGAATGCGCCAGTGCGAAGCTCTGCTTCCGGTGCAATAAAAATTCGATCCAGCCGCCGTACTAAAATCTGCACTTCGGGCGCACGACGTTGGATGCGGCGGAGCAGTGGGCCCAGCAATAACAGCTCGGCATAGTCAGTCATCGCGAGGCGAAAGCTGCGGGTGCTCACCGCGGGGTCGAAGCGCGGACGTTCCGCCAGCGCACTCCGCAGTAGCGTTAAGCCGCCCCGCACGGGTCCCGCCAGCTCCAATGCGCGCGCCGTGGCCGTCATACCACGAGCGGTCCGGACAAAGAGCGGATCGGAGAAGGTGGCACGCAGCCGCCCCAGCGCATTGCTCATCGCGGGCTGGCTCAGTCCAATCCGTGCCGCAGCCCGGCTGACGTTGCGTTCCTCGATCAGCGCTTCAAAAGCCAGTAGCAGATTCAGGTTCACGGATGTGATATTCATCCTGTGAATAGTATATCGTTCGTAATATCAATGGGCTGAATTGCCAGTTCGTACGTTTAAGAATGTATGCGGATGAGAACTCTTTTCCTGGTACTGATGGCCTGGGTATGGTGCGTAGCCGAGCCGAAATTTCCGGATACACCGGCGGCTCGACAGTTCGTAGCTTGGCTCACAGCCTTTAACGATCCAGATCCGGCGGTATTTCAGCGGTTTTCCGAAAAGAATTTTCCCAAACGGCAGGGCGACAAAGATCAGGACCGCGACTTTCGCGAGCAGACCGGAGGCTTCGAGTTCATCAAGGCGGAGCAGTCCACGGAATTGCGCTTCACAGGATTGGTAAAAGAGCGCAATTCCACTCAATACGCCCGTTTCGTCATTGAAGTGGAAGCGGGGGAACCCCACCTGATCACGGATATGGGCCTGAGGGCGATTGACAACCCGAATGAACCCCCACCATCGCGCTTGAGCGAGGCCGACCTGGTGGCAGCCCTGCGGGCGAAGCTGGATCAGGAGGTGTCTGGAGACCGGTTCGCCGGCGCGGTCGTGCTGGCCAAGAACGGCCAACCCATCTTCACCGCTGCATACGGACTCGCGGACCGTGAGAAAAAGATTCCCAACAAACTGGACACGCAGTTCCGCATCGGATCAATGAACAAAATGTTCACTGCTGTGTCGATTTTGCAATTAGTGCAGGCGGGCAAGCTGCAGCTCACCGATCCATTGGGAAAATATCTTACCGATTACCCGAACAAGAACGTCGCTTCCAAGGTCACCATTCATCATCTGCTCACCCACACCGGAGGCACGGGCGATTTCTTCGGCCCGGAATTCGACGCGCATCGCCTGGAGCTTCGCGCGCTCAAAGATTACGTCACGCTTTACGGCAAGCGCGACCTGGCCTTCGAACCCGGGAGCCGCTGGGAGTACAGCAACTATGGTTTCCTGCTGCTGGGCCTGGTGATCGAAAAGGTCAGCGGTCAGAACTACTACGAGTATGTCCGGGAGCATGTCTACAAACCCGCGGGAATGAAATCGACCGATTCGTTGCCCGAAGATCAGGTGGTGCCGAACCGTTCCGTCGGCTACATGAAAGAGCGCGGGTCGCCGTGGAAGCCGAACACGGACACGCTGCCTCCGCGTGCGACCTCGGCGGGCGGCGGTTATTCAACGGTGGAGGATCTGCTGCGATTTGCTAACGCGCTAAACGGCCACAAGCTGCTGAATGAGTATTACACCGATTTGCTCACCACCGGCAAGGTGGACGCAGGAGGCGGCAAATATGCTTATGGATTCAGTGACCACGTCGCAGACGGAGTCCGCTGGTTCGGCCATGGAGGCGGCGCTCCGGGCATGAATGGCGACTTGAAGATCTTCCCGCAATCCGGCTACGTGATCGCCGTGCTCGCGAACATGGATCCGCCGGCGGCCGGCCGCATTTCGGAATTTATCGCCCAGCGCCTGCCGGTGAAAACCAGTGCGTCTGGATCTACAATTGGCGGGGCGGCCGAGCCTATTGCAGCGGGTATTCGACCCTAAGCCCTGCAAATCTCGCAAAGTCGTGGTCGTTGGTGCACAAGGTGGCGCCATGCTCCATATGGTCCGTGAAGAAATAGTGTAGAACGCCTGCTTCCCGTCGCGGCCCGGAAGGATACGCTGTTTCTCGAATGTGTGGCCCGATGGGCCTGCTAGCCCACCAAAGATGATGAAGACGCTCCTGTGAACGCTTGGGATTCGGTCGCAATTGGGTCGGCGTCTTCGCAGCCCCTATAGCGAGCGCCTAACAGGATCACCTGCAATCAGGACCCTCGATCTTCTCGATAAGATCCCAAGGTTTATCGAAGCTATAGCCGGGCTTCAGTCCGAGGTTCTTGGCGCGTACCTTGTAGGGCTTGACCCCGCGTGCCGATTGACGCGAGAGTAGAGCCTGGCGCGGCGTTTCGCTCAGGGCCTTCTTGAATGATCTCCTGGACTTTGGCATCTTCCCCTCAAGTTTAGCTACTTCTCCGCCAGCCACGCCAGGAACAAACCGTCCGGAGCCACGTCCGCCCAATAGGAGATCTCGCGGCTCGATACTTTGCCACAATGCTTTCCGAGCAAGCGCTCCAATTGCTTACGGTCGAACCATTTCTCCCATCGCGGAGTTGGAAGCTTCCCCCACTGCTCAACATTCTTGTCGATGATCGCGATTCGCCCGCCCGGTTTCACCACACGGCACATCTCCCGGACGGCCGTATCGATGTCCACCGCATGCTCCAGGGATTCGGTGGCATAGGCGCAGTCGAAGCTCTCTGAGAGAAACGGCAAAGCCGTCATTGACCCCGCGCACGCGCACACCCCTGCGGGAACGTATCGCAACATGGCCTCCGCCAAGTCGAAGCCGACAATTCTTGACTGCGGATAATGCTCCTGAAGTACGCGCGCAAAGCGGCCCTTGCCGCAGCCCACGTCCAGGACACGCCTACCGTCCAGGCCGCCGAAATATTCCATCAGCAACTGCACATGATAAATGTGCGGATCGATGGTGGATGGAAAGTGTTCCTCGTCCGCCGCCCGGTGATTGAAGTGCTGGATAATTTCCGGAAGCAGAGGCGGCGTCGGCCGTCCGAGAAGCCGCCTCCAGAAAGAAGGCATCAGGCTCGCGTCAAGAAAATCGGGAGCCCGTTCTTATTCGCGTAATTGGGCCGATAGCGATCCGTGTTGTACATGCTGGCGATGTCGACATGGCGTGGGCCGAGCGCCGGATCGGGCATTGGCGCCATGGTATAACAGCCGTTCACCAACGCGGCCATCAGCCCACTCTGGTTGTCCAGCACGGATTCCAGAGCCATGGTCCCGAAGGTGGAGGCGATCAACTTGTCCACAAAATCCGGAGCGCCGCTACGCAGATCGTACGTCAAGTCGCTCACGATGGTCTCTTCATCGCTGCGCTTCTTGATCTCGTCGCTCAACGCCTCAGCCACGTTTTCCTTCTTGCGATGGCCGTAAGCATCGGCTTCGCCGTATTCGCGCACCTGGTAGCCCTCCCACTCCGCGCCTTCGGAAAGAATCACCAGGCAGTAATTGCTCGGATTGTGTTTCTTGTCGGTGATGAGAAGCTGAATCAGCTTTTCCAGATTCACCTTGTGTTCAGGAATGCAACAGCGAATGGACGCGACGTAGGCCGTGTAGAGAGAAGTGAACCCCGCATCACGGCCGAACACGCGGAAAATTCCGATGCGCTCGTGTGACCCCACCGTAGTGCGCTGGCGGTTGATGGCGTCCGTAGCTCGCGTGATCGCTGTCGAAAATCCAATGCAGTATTCCGTGTTGCGGACGTCGTTGTCCATGGTCTTCGGAACCGCAATCACTTTGACGCCCAGCGCATGCAGCTTGGCCGCATAACTCAGCGTGTCGTCGCCGCCGATGGCGATCAACGAATCCAGGCCCAGTTTTTCCAGGTTCCCGAGCACCTGGTTGCTGAGGTCGTAAACCGTCGAGGTTTTGCCGCTCTTGGTGAGTTGCTTGCTTGGAAAATCCTGGCCCTTCAGAAATTCCGGAAGCTCCGGCATTTTCGAGGGATTAGTCCGGCTGCTGTGCAGCACAGTGCCGCCGTAGCGGTCGATGGTGCGCGTGTTTTCCCGCGTGAGCGGCAGCACATAACGAGCTTTGCTCTCGGGATCTTCCAGATCTACGTCCGTCAACCCCTCCCATCCACGGCGAATCCCGAAGACTTCGCAGTTGTGTTCGGTGGCCCGATAGGTGACTTCTTTGATCACCGAGTTGAGGCCGGGAACATCGCCGCCTCCGGTGAGTATGCCAATGCGCTTAGTTGCCATTCTGCTCCTGGTTAGGTGTGGAGAAAACTGGAATCAGTGAATCTCTATTTTACCCGGTTTGGCAAAGGCACCGGCTCCCTCACGGTCGCGGTTCAGCTCCGTTACCGAACCGCGAGCGTAAGCGACCGGTGCCTTTGAATTTTTCACAGCTCACACTCTCGGTCGCGGCTCGGTTTACTCTGGTTGGTAAGTTTCAAGCGCGAAGGACCGTTGGACGATCTTTCGCGCTTCGGATAATCCCGAGACCTCGCCCGCGCCGATGGCCTGCACCAGGATGTTGCCCGCCGCTGTGGCCTCGGCCGGGCCGGCGATTATCGTCCGGCCGGTGGCGTTGGCCGCCAGTTGGTTGAGTAGCTGGTTGCGCGATCCGCCTCCAACAATGTGGACGCGGTTGATTGGCTGGTTGAGCAGGGTTTCCAGATTGAACAGAACCTTGCGATAAGTGGACGCCAGGCTCTCGAGAATCAGGCGCGTCATTCCGCCCGGCTGATCGGGTGCCTGCCAGCCGCGCGCGCGGCAATACTCAGCAATTCGCTCCGGCATGCGGCCTGGTTCCGGGAACGCGTCCGGATCGATGAGGTCGCCGACGGGTGGAGCGGCCGCCGCCAGCTTCGAAAGCTCTTCGTAGCTGTATGCGCTCCCCGCCAGCGTCCACGCGCGGCGGCATTCCTGCAGCAGCCACAGCCCGGCGATATTCTTCAGGAACCGAATTTTGTTTCCCGCGCCCACTTCGTTGGTGAAATTGAGTGCCAGCGACTGCTGATTGATGACGGGCGCATCCAGCTCCACCCCCATTAGCGACCAGGTGCCGGAGCTGATGTAGCACCAACCATCTCCCTCCGCTGGGACTGCAGCGACTGCCGACGCCGTGTCGTGACACGCAGTGGCGTAAACCGGGACGTTGGATGAGAGCCCGCTCGATTCCGCGATCTCAGGCAGCAGAGTCCCCAGCCGCGTGCCGGGCAACATCAGCTCGGGAAGTATGCGCTCCGGTAAATCCAGTCTTCGAAACAATCCGCTAGCCCATTGGTTTTTGACCGGATTGTAGAACTGTGAGGTACTGGCGATGCTCACTTCCGCGCGCATTTCTCCGGTCAGCCAGTAATTGAACAGGTCCGGCATGAATAGTAGCTTCGTGGCGGCATTGAGCGCTGGCGAGCCGCTGATACGCATGGCGTGGAGCTGATACAGCGTGTTGAGCGGCATGAACTGGATGCCTGTTTCGGCAAAAATCTCCTGGCGCGGCACCACGGCGAAAGTTTTTTCGAGCATTCCGTTGGTGCGCGAGTCGCGATAGTGGCGAGGGTCATCCACCAGCGCGCCGTCCGAACCCAAGAGTCCAAAGTCGACGCCCCAGGTGTCTATTCCGATGCCGTCCAGCGCCAACTTCCGCTCCCGGCCGCAGATGGAAAGCGCCTGCCGGATTTCGTGGAACAGCCGGAGTGTATCCCAATAAAGGCCGGTGAGCAGGCGCACGGGCGTGTTCGGAAAGCGGTGCAGTTCTTCGAGTGTGAGCCGGCCGCCTTCGAGCGTCCCGAGTATAGCGCGCCCAGTTTCGGCCCCCAGATCGATAGCCAGAAACCGGCTCATGCACTTTCGTGGCGCACGCACTCGTGCGNNTCGCACTCTTGCGAACACAGGTTTATAGTAAAAGACCAGGCGTTCACACGAGTGTGAACGCGGCACGCATGGGTGCGTGCGCTACGCATTAAATTCGACGGCCAGTTTTCCGATGCCGTCGCGATATTCAGCCAACATCTGGAACGCCTCTGGCGTCTGTTCCAGCGAGACGCGATGCGTCACAATCGCTTCTGGAATCGCGCCCGCGGCCAGCAGCGCGATGGCGGGCTCCGATCGATGATTCGATCGCTTCACCGGCTGAAACCGAATTTCCTTGGCCTGCAGGCTGTAGAGATCCACGCCTACGGGAACATGATTCGGAATCCCGATCAGCACGAACGTTCCACCCAGCCGCGTCACAGCCAGAGCGGTGTTGATGGTTTCGGCCGCACCCGCCGCGTCGATTGCGATATCCACACCGCGGCCGCGCGTTTTATCGAGCACCGCTTCGCGAAGCTGGCCGATGGGCACCGCAGCAGTTGCGCCTTGATCCAGCGCCATTTGGATTCGATGCGGCAGCCTATCAGCCACCAGTACCTGCGTTGCGCCGGCCTTGCGCGCCACCGCCGCGGCCAGCAGACCCATGGGTCCCGCGCCCAGCACGGCCACGCTATCGCCCGCGCGAATCTCCACCATCTCCAGCATGTGCATGATCACGGCCACAGGTTCAATGAGCGAGGCCTGCGTGTAGCTGAAGCTCTCCGGAACAAGCGTGGCGTTGTGAGCTGGGATGGTCGCATATTCGCGCAGCAGGCCGGGCAATTGCGGCGAACCCATGAACAGCCCGCGCACGCAATTGTTATGATGCCCGCCCAGACAGTACTCGCAGTGCCCGCAACTGACGGTCGGCTCGATGGAGACGCGATCACCCGGCTTCAAACCCGTGACACCGGAACCGATGACCGCAACTTCGCCCGCCGGTTCATGACCCAGGATCTGCGGATACGACGCCGGATACCCGTAGATGTTGCCGTCCGTGTACCAATGCATGTCGCTGCCGCAGATCCCGACCGAGCGGAGCTTCAGCAGAATCTCTCCGGGGCCGGGATCGGGAGCGAGCGGCGTTTCGACAACTTCGAGTGTGCGAGGTGCTACCAGTTGAACGGATTTCAATCCACTACTTTAGCGGAAATCACCAGGATGAGGGCGCCGTCCGAGCCTTCGAGCGCGCTGGTCTTGCCGACCACCACTTTCTTGCCTTCGGGCACGTCAACGTCCGTGGAGATGCTTGCGTCCACTCCAATGGTCCCATTGGAAGTGGCAACCGGCACCTTCAAATTCAGCTGAAGGCGATCGAAATGGGCAACTCTTGCGTTGTCGGATCCCTCGATGCTCACCTTATTGTAATGGAGGCCGTAGGAGATCTTGTTTCCGGGAGGCAGGTTCTCTAGCGGCGGTAGAAACCCGGTTGTGTCTCCGTGCTCTCCATCGCGCGACCTCAGCACAAAACTATCCAGGAGTCGAAAGCCCTTGTAGTTGAAAATCGTCTTGAGCTGCTTAACGACTGGGTCCAGGTCTTGAGGAAGTGTTGCGGTGCTGGCCGACTGCGCGGAAGCGATGATCATGTACACCGTCGTCTCGACATCCTTCTTTACAACCGGCGCTACATCCAACTGCTTCACGATCTCCTCGAAACCGGCGACAGTGTCCTTGGGGCCGCTCAGGATCAGGTGATCGTTGTCACTGGTGCTGATCACCATGCCGTTGGTGGGCGCGAGTTCTTGTAACGTATGCAGAATCCCGTTCCGATTTCCATTCTTGATGGTGACAACCTTCTGCACCCGATCCTGCGCCAGAAGCGCTCCGGCGCACACCAACGGAATCAACATCGTGGAAAACAACTTTTTCATAATGAGTCTCCTTTTTGATCTACCAGCCAGATGATGATCACGTTCGGGTCGTCAGTCAGCATCTTGACAACAGCAAGTGGTTCAGTTTTCCGGACCGGCGCCGCTTGCGCGAGCGACCGGCCCGAACTCTTATGGCGGACGCGGTGGGCAACAGGCTTCGGCGTCAACCCAATCTTGGGCGCATCCATTTTTGCGACGACAGCGGTTGGCGACGTGGGGTTCTGCAGCCGCGGCAGGACATACGATACGCAGACTATCGCGATGCAAGCAGCCGCAGCCACCGCCGACCATGTCCACCACACAGCCTGCCGCTTCCTCACCTGAATCTCACTCAACACGCGCTGGCGCACGGCCGCGAACGCAACTGGAGCTATCGTCAACTCGCGCAGCGCCGCGGCGTTCCTCTCAAACTCGCGGCAGTCCTCGCAGACTTTCAAATGTTCCGCAAACTCCGCGCTGTCTTGTTCCCAATCCGAGCAGTTCATAAATGCTTCCTCAAATAACGATCCGTAAACTTCTTGAGCTTCCCGCGCGCCACCGAGATCTGCGACCGCACCGTCACCTCCGACGAACCCAGAATTCCAGCCACCTCGCGCGTCGAGAGCCCTTGCATATCCCGCAGCACAACGGCCGCGCGTTCTTTCTCGGGGAGCGTCTTCAACGCCATCTCCACCAGACGGCCACGCTCCTGATGCGCCCAGGCCAGCTCCGGATCCGGCTGGCTCGAGGCCGGCTCAGGACCGCTCAACGGCTCCCAACCTCGCCGCCGCCGTGCGCGATGCATGTCGTTACACACGTTCACCGTCACACGATACAACCAAGCCTTAATTCCCTGAACATCCGGCAGCCGGTTCAGGCTTTTGTACAGGCGCAGGAAAGCTTCCTGCGCCGCATCCTGCGCATCGGCCAGATTTCCGAGCAGCCGCAACGCCGTTCCCAGAACCTGTTTCTCATTCGCTCGCATCAACTGGTCGAAAGCATCCAGGTCGCCCGTCTTCGCGCGATCCAGGAGTCCGGCAGATTGGCCGGCGTCTTCGGCCTTCAGCCGGAAATCTGCCATCCCGAGCGTAAGCTCCCTCGTATTCACTGTTCGTTAATATTAACTGCGAAAGCGGCGGAAACGTTGAGAAGAAAGTGTAAGAGTAGACTATGGGCGAAAGACTTCTCACGTTCGGCGTTTATCCAGGAGGAACGGCCAGCGGCGATGGATGCGCTGCAGGGCGGTGCGAAACGAATCATCGTTCGCTGTTACGACACCTTTCGAGATCCCGGGAGTCCGCTCTGGACCGCTCCCGCGACCAGCAAAAATCTTCTTGACTCTTCGCCTATTCTTCGCCTATCATAATCCAGCAGCATCAGAATCCCCTAACGGAGAACCCTAATGAAAATCACAGATGCTTTACTGCCTGAATTCGATCAAGAGATGGCCAACACGCGCAAGACTCTGGAGCGCGTCCCGGACGACAAGCTCGGCTGGAAACCCCATCCGAAATCGTTTGCCATGGGATCGCTCGCCACGCATATCGCCAACATGCTGGGTTGGACGGTGGACACCATCGCAAAAGATTCGTTCGACATCTCGCCTCCGGGCGCCCCTCCTTATAAGGAGGAGCCGGTGGCTTCCAACAAAGAACTGCTGGAGAAATTTGATAAGAACGTGGTGGCGGCCCGGGCCGCAATCGCGGGATCGAGCGACGAGATTCTTCTGAAGCCGTGGTCGTTGCTGGCGGGCGGTAAGACGTTATTCACCATGCCGCGCATCGCGTGTTTACGCGGTTTCGTGATGAACCACATCATCCACCATCGCGCCCAGCTCGGCGTTTATCTGCGGCTCAACGATATTCCGGTGCCGGCGATTTACGGACCGTCGGCCGACGAAGGCCAGATGTAATCATTCGTTGCGCAAGGCCTGGATGGGATCTACGCGAGCGGCGCGGAGGGCCGGTATCCACGCGGCCACCGCGCCCACTGCCGTGATCAGTATCGCTGCCGCGGCGAAACTGGCCGGATCGGTGGGCTGGATCCCATACAGCTTATTTTGAACGAAGCGAGTCAACGCCAGAGCTGCTGGAATTCCGATCGCGAGGCCGAGCGCAACCATCCAGAGACTCTGGCGCAGCACCATCCATTGGACGGTGGCGCGATGGGCTCCCAGCGCCAGCCGGATTCCGATTTCAACCGTGCGCCGCGCTACCGCGTACGCCATCACGCCATAGAGACCGATGGCCGCCAGCAGCGCGGCGATACCGCCAAACGCGCTCACCAGGCCGGCGAAAAGCCGCTCCGTTCCAATCGATTCGGCGATCTGCTGTTCTTCGGTTTTCATCTCCGCCACTGGGATCGCGCGGTCGGTCGCGGCCACAACATGCCGCACTGCTCCGGCAATGGAGAGCGGTGGGAGCACCGTCCGGATGACGAAGGTCATCTGGTGCAGACCCTTGAGCTCCTGCGTGTACGGAAAGTAAACAGTCGGCTGCACGTCGGCTCGCACACCAGTATAGTGGGCGTCCTTCACTATGCCTATCACGGCAAGCATTTCCGCGCCAGGCTGTTCGCCTAGGTAAAACGTTTGTCCGAGAGGATTCACGCCAGGAAAGAATCGATTGACGAAACTTTGGTTCACGACGGCCACTGATTGCGAGGCACGCTCATCGGCGGGCGTCAGGTCCCGTCCGAGTAGCAGGGGGATTTGCATGGTGGAAAGGAACGAAGCCGAACAACGAAGTATTAGCGCGCCACCCTTTCTGTCCGTCGGCCGGAAACCCGGGGCATGTACCGATGTGTCGCTTTCCACTCCTTACATCAATCCGTGTTGTGACATTGCGACCGACTCGACGCCTGGAATAGCGGCGATGTTCTCACGCAGGCGCGTGTACAAGTCTGCAAGCCGGCGGCCCTCATAGCCGTTTCTGCTTGGGTCAGTCTGGAATGTCAGCACGTGTTCGGCGCGGAAGCCCAAGTCAACAGCTGACAATCGCTGAAGAGTCCGCACAAACAGCCCGGCCCCCACCAGCAAGAGAAGAGACAACCCCACCTGCACCGAGACCAACAGCCGGCGCAGGCGCGGGCTACTTCCCGCCGTTTTCGTACCTTTGAGTGCGGGCGAGAGATTCACGCGAGTTGCGCGCCACGCTGGGAGCAGGCCGAAGAGCACAGCCGCAAGAAGGGTCGCTCCGGCAGTGAATGCAAGGGTGCGCAGATCGATGCGGGCATCCAAAGCCGGCCCGTTGTATTGACCAGCTCCGACAAATCGCAGCATTACCTGCAGCAGCGGCCGCGCCAGGACCACGCCCAACAGTCCGCCGGCGCCTGCTAGTACCAAGCTCTCCGTGAGCAACTGCCGGATCAATCTGCCGACGCCTGCGCCGATGGACAGCCGCACGGCAAT
The DNA here is from genome assembly GCA_003166875.1 of Bryobacterales bacterium. Taxonomy (GTDB): domain Bacteria; phylum Acidobacteriota; class Terriglobia; order Bryobacterales; family Bryobacteraceae; genus Palsa-89. The sequence continues at coordinate 58,289 of PMUN01000223.1, forward strand.
TTCCCTCCCTCGCGCGGCGGAGCGTGCCACCAGGAGGTTCGCGAGATTCGTACACGCGATCAACAGGATTAGGCCGACCACGGCGCTAAGGATGGCGAGCGACGTGGAGACTGATTCGCGCAAGAGGCCCACGCCACGGACACCGGGCCGCAACAGAACCGTAGGTACTTCCGCATTCTTCGCAAACTGTTCGACGGTGTGCCCGAGCGTGGCTTTCAACATCACCGCAGCGGACTGATCGGATATGCCCGGCCGCAGACGTCCGAAAATCTGCACCCACCAACTGTTTGGCTGAGTGAGAGAAAACCAGGGATGCCGCAGCTCGGCGACAGCGGTTATAGGTACGAAAAGATCCACTGCTTCCCACGAGTAAAGGCCCTGGAAGGCCGGCTGCATTACGCCCACCACCGACACGGGTTGCTGATTGACCGCGATGGCGCGGCCAATCACGCTTGGATCCATAGCAAAACGTTTTTCCCAGTAACGATACGTGAGAACAACGACGATGGGCCTGCCTGTAGCATCATCTTCAGGGAGAATCGACCGCCCGATGAGAGGTTGCGCTCCCAGGCCTGTGAAATAGTTGCCCGAAACAAATTGGCCGTCTGCAAATTCGCTCGCGCCGTCGGCCGTGACAGTGAACTGGTTCGGAGCATAGGCCACCAAATCCGAAAACTGGGGAACGCTGTCGCGGAACTGCCGGTAAGCGGCATACGAAAACGAGCCGCTGACATGCTGGCCGGTTAGCGAATCCAAGGTGTTGTAGCCGCTATGTGAAATATCCGGTTCCTTGTCGCTGTGCACCCAGGTGAGAATTCGCAGCTCGCCGGGCGCGCGCACCGGCAACGACTTCAACATCACCGCATCCACCAGACTGAACACCGCGGTGTTAGCGCCGATGCCGAGCGCGAGCGACAGCACGGCCACCAAGGTAAACGCGGGGCTGCGGCGCAACATGCGAATGCCGTAACGCAGGTCCTGGACGAACTGCTCCAACCACACCCAACGGCTGGATTCGTAAAATCGCTCTTCGGAACCCGTTACGTTGCCGAATTCGCGCCGAGCCTGGTATTTAGCATCGCCCGGATTCGATCCCTCCTCGGCGAGTTCGTCTGATTCGATATCGAGGTGGGATTGAATCTCAGCCTGAAAATCACTGTGCTTTCGTTTTCTCCAAAACATGCGGCTACCCTCCCGCTTCCTCCGGTCCCAATACGCGTCCGATGGCCGCCACCAGCCTCCGCCACTGGCTGGCCTCCGATGTTAGCTGTTTGCGGCCCTTGGCGGTGAGGCTGTAAAAGCGCGCCTTCCGATTGTTCTTGCTCACGCCCCACTTCGCCTTTATCCAGCCCTGATCCTCCAAGCGCTGCAGCGCCGGGTAGAGCGAGCCGTGATCCACCAGCAGCGAATCCTCCGACGTCTGCCGGATGGCCCGCGCGATGCCTTGCCCGTGCTGCGGGCCGAACACCAGCGTGCGCAAGATCAGCAGGTCGAGTGTGCCTTGCAACAGCACGATGCGGTCAGTGTTCGCTTGGGTGGCCATCCGACCCAAGTATGCGCCGTGTTGGGTCGTATGTCAACCCAAAATACGCCACCAGCGTGCTCCACGGGATAATGAGAATGGATCGCATGCAGGTTCTGTTGATCTCCACCTATGAGATGGGCCGCCAGCCATTCGGGCTAGCTTCGCCTGCGGCTTGGCTGGCCGCCGAACATCACGATGTCGCCTGTGTCGATCTGTGCGTAGAGCCATTGCCCGAGGATAAAGTGCTCGCGGCCGATCTCGTCGCGCTCTATCTCCCCATGCACACGGCTACGCGGCTGGCCGTGAAAGTAATCGAAAAAATCCGGCGGCTGAATCCGAAGGCGCACTTGTGTTGCTACGGGCTGTACGCGCCGCTGAATGAATCGTACCTGCGTAAGCTGGGCGTCGAAACCATTCTGGGCGGCGAGTTCGAGCCGGGCCTGGTCGCGCTGGCAAACGGGGAGGCAGGCATACAAGGAGAGCCGTCGATCTCGCTCGACCGTCTCCAGTTTTTGACGCCGTTGCGTTCCGCGCTTCCCGCCCTGGCAGATTACGCCCATCTCCGGATCAATGGCACGGCGAAAACCGCGGGTTACACCGAAGCCAGCCGCGGATGCAAACATCTGTGCCGCCATTGCCCGGTGGTTCCGGTGTATCAAGGCGCGTTCCGGATCGTCCAGCCGGAAGTGGTGCTCGAAGATATCCGCCGACAGGTGGCGGCCGGCGCCGAGCACATTACGTTCGGAGACCCTGATTTCTTCAACGGTCCAACCCACGCGATGCGCATCGTGGACTCGCTGCATCGGGAGTTCCCCGATCTTTCCTACGATGCGACCATCAAGATCGAGCATCTGCGCAAACATCGCGACCTGCTGCCGCGCTTGAAGCAGACTGGCTGTTTGTTTGTGACCAGCGCCGTGGAATCGGTGGACGATGCGGTCTTGGACAAGCTGGACAAAGGCCACACACGCGCCGATTTCGTGGAAGTAGTCCGCGAGTTTCGATCCGCCGGCCTTACGCTAGCGCCCACCTTCATTGCATTTACGCCGTGGACCACTCGCGAGTCGTATCGTGACCTGCTCGCGACACTGATTGAGCTGGACCTGGTGGAACACGTAGCGCCGATTCAACTCGCGCTGCGCCTGCTAATCCCGCGTGGTTCGCGACTGCTGGAACTCGACGAAATACAGTCCGTGGTTACCGGCTTCGACGAACCCGCGCTACTGTATCGCTGGAAACATCCGGACGCCGCCGTGGACGCGTTGGCGGAGCATGCCTTGAAGCTCGCCGCGCAGAAAGGATCGCGCCGCGAGATATTCCGCAAGATGTGGGACTTGGTGGCCGACCGGCCGCTCCCGGAGAACTTCGATCTAATGCCCCGCGCGACCATCCCTTATATGGACGAGCCCTGGTACTGTTGAGCGGAGCCAACTGAAGAGCAGGTTGCTCTTGTTTAATATATGTAAACTACTTAGTATAATGTAGTTACAAAAAAACTGCCAAAACTGGTACAGTTTCGGTACACTGTGACCATGCTTACCTCTGTGGAAATCGAAGGGCAGATCGCTCGCCTTGAGTTCGTGAAAAGTCACACGGCGAAGTGCCGACGTGAGAACGGAATCAAACGCTACGATGTGCTCAAGCGCAAGACTTGTGCCTGCCCTTATTACGCTAACGGCGTGCTCGATCAGGCTGTAGGATTCAAGCGCACACCGACCGGCGAAATCACTCTGGCGAAGGCACAGGATGTCATCCGCAAGCGCATTCAAACCGGCAACCCAAAAGCGAGTCTGGCACCCAATGCCGTCACCATTGAAGCGGCCACCAAAGATTATCTGGCGACGGTTGTGAGCAAAGATCGAACCGACAGCACGAGCAAGAAGTACACGACGCTCATGGATCAGCTTGTGGCGTTTTGTAAAAACAAAGGGTACGCCAGCATCAAATCCTTCGACCAAGACGCAATGCAGGCTTTCTACGATGCGTGGGCAGATCCAAAGGCGGCATACAAGGAAGACACGAAGTGGACCAAGATGAGCAACGGCACCAGGAAGCGGAGCCTCAAAACGATGTCGCTCTTCTTCGAGCGGTGCATGCGGCGGAAATGGATCACGGAAGACCCGACCCTCATCATCGAAGTCACTGCCGAATCTCGAAAGAAAACCAGAGAACAGGTGAAGTACCTCACCCGTGAGCAAATGAAAAAGGTCGTCGATGCCCTGGACGAAAACTATCACCAAATGTCCGACTACAACAAGACTCGATTGAAGGCTCTCATGCTCTTGATGCGTTGGACGGGTCTCAGAATCTCCGATGCGGTTAAGGTGAAGATCGAAGACATCAAGGGTGATGTTCTCTTGGTCGTCACGAAGAAGACGAAAGCTCCCGTTCAACTGCCGATCCCGGTTGAAGCTCTGGAGATGATTCAGAAATTGGCACCCTATGACGGCGGCTACCTCTTCTGGAATCGGCGCTCTGAGAAATCGAGTATCACAACGGTTGAACACAATTTCGGAACGGCCATCTCCAAACTTTTTGAGAAGGCTGGCGTCAAGGAAAATGTTCGCCATGCGTCACATCGGTTCCGCAATACTTTTGCCGTCCACCTGCTCACGAAGGGCGTTCCGCTCGAAACGGTGAGCCTGATGTTGACCCACCAAAACATCCAGACGACAGAAAATTACTATGCAGACTATTCGACTGGCTACATGGACCGGGCAGAGAAGATGATTAGAAACGTTTGGCAGCTTGGGGAAGGACAGACGCTTTAGGCAACATTGCGGGAACGTAGGAACCGCTGTAGCGTTTCAGCCGGGATGCGAAGGTGTTCTCTATTGTGTTTATTTGATTCGTGGGAAACTGCCACGTCGATGACTCCGGCCTGATCCCGGAACAAACGGGCCACACTCACCGATGAGACCTTTAGAATTTCCCCGATCTCTTTCGGCGTGTACCACTCCTGATCGAAATGAAATCCTTGCTTTGGAATTAGCTCGGTTTCGATCAGGTTGCCTAGAGCAGCTTGTAGCTTCTTTCTCATTAAGTTTTATGGGATACGTGCCACGAGCCCGCATCCATATTGTTATTGTAATTGATAATGCTATATTGTCAAGATATTGACAACAAGCACTTTAGATACAGATGAATGATGGAAATAGATGAGATTGTTTGTCAACTAATTCGGTGTGGCTCTAGGCTGGCCGGGTCCGTGTAACGGAAGTTTCAAAACCCGATCTCTAAAACTACCCGATCCCCAATGACGAACGCTTTGATGGAATACTCAGTCACCGGGTAAATCTCCCGGCGCATCCTGTTAATCGCACAGCATAGCGGCAACGCTGGATAGCGGGCGGCTGTGAGATCGAGCAGCGAAATGCTGTGGGATAGGGTCATCCGATTTTCTCAAAAGAATCAGCCGATGGTTTAGAACTCGACTTTTCCGAATAGGCAATACTGCAAGAAACGATCTGATGCGGGACCATCGGCGCTATCCGGGTTCGCAATCCAATTCATGAATCCTTTTGGATCGGCTTTGGCGTAAGCCTCAAGTCCGCTCTGGATCGTTTTCAAATTCAAAGTCCACTCGGTTTTGCCGTCAACGTCGTCAACCCCGCTGTCCTCACGAAGGGCGATAAGCAAAGCCCCACCTTTGTGAAACGGGTATTCTAGTTGACCATAGTCATCGTCTTTCGCAGCGAACGGCGGTTTCGGCTTAATCGCCTTTTTGATCGTTGCCCAGTCTCCAGCACCACAGCTACCAAAAGCGGCAATCACGAGATCGCCAATCTCTTCCATTTCCACGGGTGCAGTCACGGTCACGTTCAAGTGGGTTGGTGTTGACGACGGCTTGAACTTCTGCTTTTTAAGCTCTTTGGTTGGCATGGAGTTTCCTTTCGATCCTATCGGCATCTCTCGACAATCTGAATAGGCCGATGTTCTCGTAGCGTGAAAATCAGTTTTTCGAGTAAACCCCGGTGGGACTGTCTTGAAGTTCGGGTCACGAAATCAGGCGCTTTTTAAGCCGATGGGAGGGCCAGTCGAGCGGCCTCTTCTTTGGTATACGCCTCAATTTCTACTTGCCCGTCGTGTGTCGCTGGCATTGTCAGATGCACACGGTAACGGACCTTGAGCCGTTTCTGGGTATCTGGATCAAAGTAGTACTTTTCGTTGTCATTCATGTGGTTACTGTCCTTGATGCGGTCTGTTGAGGACCTTCCGGCACTACGGGTTTGCAGCAGTTCATTCGGTACCTCCCTCGAATATCGTGACGAAACACTCCTTCTCGGCGTGCCACGACGGATGTGAACTGTCGCCCTCGTCATAGTCATAGACATGAAGTTCGCAGTCTTCGGGCAGTCCAAACACATCCTGCACGAGGCCACCGAGGATTTCGATAGTGATGATTGTTTTACTCATATGTTGCGCTCCTGGTTTTACTTCGCTCTCCGTTGACGATTGCGTGTTAACGCAAGTGCTCCCCACAGTCCGATGTCCACACGCCTCAGATCACTCTGGGCTTGGAAACTCATCCCATGTGCGCCCGTCCAAAACTCGACCCGCATTCTTCTTCCCAATCTTCACGAGATCCGATCCGTATTCGCCCCATTGCATGAAGTGAAACGGAACCCCGGCAGAAACGCATTGGTCACGAAGACTCCTGAACCAATCAGGCTGGGAGGGACGGGGCTTCCTTCCGCTCTCCCCTCCAGTGATGACCCATCCCCGGCTCCCCAACTCTAGAAACTCTTCCGGCAGCATCACCGCTCCGAGCAGGGGTTCCAAAGACAACCCGTGAACGACAGCGGGAACCTTGAGGATTTCGTCAATACGCCACGTATAGTCTTGGTGTTCAACGGTGGTCATCAACCACACGTTCGGCCTTGGGTCCTTCAGCCATGTCTTGGGCAGGAGCTTTGAGTACTCCTGCGGTCGCTTTGTGAGAAGGAGCCAATCGAGATTTGGCGTTTCTTCGATCAGCCGGAAGAGCCGCTGCCGGGGTTCGTTCAAGTCTTCACGCCGTTCCATCACGTCGCACATGCTTCCGCAGAAGACACGTTCCCTGAGAGCGTTCCGTCCTGCTCGACGATCCCATTTACGAGGTTCCTCCCAATAGCTGTTAGTGCCGGTTTAAAAGA